>CAZBIG010000196.1:0-6197 GCA_964491865.1 uncultured Neomegalonema sp.
CGCGGCCGTCGGTTTCCGCGCCGGGCCGTCGACGCCGTCGCCGCGGCGCGCGCTGCGAGGCGGCGCCGACGCCCTGTTCGCCGATCTGCGCCCGCGCCTCGGCGGTCCTCTCGATCGGGCCGCGCCGCCCGCGCTCTCCGCGCGTCTCGGACCGGACCTGTTCGGCCGCGCCCGTCCGGCCTGCGCGGCGCTCGGCCCGATCGAGCCGCGCCCCGCCGCCGCCGCCCGTCCCGCGCCCGTTTTGTCGCGCGCAAGGCCCAAAGCCGCCGCCGTCCGTCCCGAGCGGGTCGTCGTCCTGGCCGCCCGTCGCGCCCCGATCCGCCGCCCTCACCGGAGACCGCCCGTGCCGAAACGGTTTTGCCACGCCGCGCTCGACGCCGCCTTCGCCCATGTCGCCGACCGCGCGGACCGCCTCGCGCTCTGCGCCGGCCCGCCCGCCGATTACGCCGCCGCCGCGACCGGGCCCGACGCCGGCGGGGTCGCGCTCGGCGGCGTCGCCATGACGCTCGGGCTCGGCCAAGGCGACTATGCGGTGGCCGACGGCGCGGTCTCGGGCCGCCGGCTGCTGGTCTCGCGCCAGGAGGGCGTGCCGATCGACGTCTCCGGCCAGGCCGACCATGTCGCGCTCATCTCCACCGCCGAGAAAAGCCTGCTGTTGGTCACCCCGCTCGAGACCCCGGTGGCGCTTGTCGCCGGCGGCGCGGTCGCCGTCGACGCGTTCGACGACGAGATCGCCGACCCGGTCTGAGCCGCGCCGCGCCCGCCGCCGTCAGCGGCTCCCAAAAACGACCGTCGAGGCTTCCATGACCCTGACCCGCGTCGCGCCCCCCGTCGGCCCGCCCGTCTCCGACGCCGACCTCGCCGAGCACGCCCGTCTCGCCCATGCGGTGGGCGCCGACGGCGCGCCCGCTCCGAGCGCCGATCTCGCCGCCCTCCAACGCGCCCGAGACGCCGCCGTCGCCGTTGTCGAGCGCGCCTGCGGGCTCGCCCTCTTGCGCCAGACCTGGGACTGGACGCTGCTTTGGCGCGACCGCGCGCGGCCGGCCCCGCTGCCGATCGCGCCGGCCAGCGCGGTCCTGTCGGTCGCCGAGCTGGCCGACGACGGGACCCTGACGCCGCTCGACCCGTCGGCTTACGCCCTGGACCGCGCCGCGCCGCGGGCCGCGCTGCGGCTGCTTTCGCCCGCGGCGCCGCTCCGGCCGGGCCGGGGGGGCCTGACGGTGCGGTTCGAGGCCGGGTTCGGCGTCGCGCCCGACGAGGTGCCTGCGGATTTGCGCCAGGCCGTGCTCATGCTCGCCGCGCATTACTTCGAGCGCCGCCACGCCGCCGACGATCCCGCGCTCGCGCCGCCGCCCTTCGCCGTCGCCGCGATCCTCGAGCCCTGGCGTCCGATCCGGCTCTGACCGCCCGATCGTCGCCCGCGTCGCCCGCGTCGCCCGCGTCGCCCGCCGTTTTCCGCTCCCGTCGTCCTTGCTTATCGGAGGCCCCATGCCCGCCGACGCCGTCCCCTTGCGCCATCGCCTCACGCTCGAAGCGCTGACCGCCGGCCCCGACGCCGCCGGCGGCTGGATCGAAGCCTGGACCCCGATCGCCGCCCATTACGCCGAGATCCGGCCCGCCTCGGGGTCCGAGACGCGCGCCGGCTCGGCCCAAGCTCAGCGCGTCACGCACCGGGTCACCGTGCGCGCCGCGCCCGAGACCGGCGCGGTGCGCCCGCGCGCGGATCAGCGGTTTCGCGCCGGTTCGCGGTTGTTCGACATCAAAGCGGTGTTCGAACGCGACGGGCGCGGTCGGCTGCTGACCTGTCTTTGCGAAGAAACCGGGCTCTCGACCGACCCGACCCCGGCGCCGGCGGCCGAACCCGTCCCCGCCGCATGACCGCCGCGCTGTCTCTGCCGCTGCAGCGCGCGCTTTACGCCCATCTGACTTCCGATCCCGCTGTGCTGGCCGCGCTCGGGGGGCCGCATCTCTACGACGCGCCGCCCCACGCCGACGCGCCCGGCGCGCGCCGAGGCCGCGCTTTCGTGCTGATCGGCGAAGAGCGCGTCGACCCCTGGTTCGATCAAAGCGCCGACGGGGCCGAGCATCGTCTTCAGTTTCGCGTGGTGTCGTTCAGCCCCGGGTTCTCCGAGGCCAAACGGATCGCGGGCGCCTTGTCGGACGCGCTGCTCGGCCCGCCGCCGGCGCTCGAGCGCGGGCGGATCGTGCGCGTTCAGTTTCTCGGGTCCGAGGCGCGGCGGGGCGGGGCGGGGGGCGCCGACGGCGCCGCCGAACTGGTCTCGCGCCGGGTCGATCTCCGATTCCGCGCGATCCTCGAAGACGATCCCGCTCCCTAATCGACAGGAGGCCGCCATGGCCGCACAAGCGGGCAAAGACCTGCTCTTGAAGCTCGACGCCGCCGGCGACGGAACCTTCGTTTCGGTCGCCGGGCTGCGCAGCACCCGTCTCGCCTTCAACGCCGCGCCGATCGACGTCACCACGATCGAAAGCGCCGATCGTTGGCGCGAGCTGCTCGACGGCGCGGGGCTCAAGACCGCCGAGATCTCCGGCTCGGGCGTCTTCAAAGACGCGGCTTCCGACGCCGAGATCCGCGCGTTGTTTTTCGCGGGCGGGGTTCGGCCATGGCGCGTGCTGGTGCCCGATTTCGGCGTTGTCGAGGGCCCGTTCCAGATCGCGAGCCTCGAATACGCCGGCGCCCATGACGGCGAAGCGACGTTTGAGCTCGCCCTGGTCTCGGCCGGACCTCTCGCCTTCGCGCCCGAGTGACCGGGTTCTCATATGAAGATGATCATGAATGAAAACGTCGTCGCCCCCCGCGCCAACCCGCATCGCGGCGAAGTCGTCGCGGTGATCGACGGGCGCGCCCGTCCGCTGCGCCTGACCCTGGGCGCGCTCGCCGCGCTCGAGGCGGCGCTCGATCCGCCGGATCTGACCGCTCTGCTCGAGCGTTTCGAGCGCGGCCGCCCCACGGCGCGCGACGTTGCGGGCGTGATCGCCGCGGGGCTCGCCGGCGCCGGCCAGCAGCTCGCCCCCGACCAGGACGCGGCCGACGCGCTCCCTGGCGGCCTGCCCGAGGCCTATGCCTTGGCCGCCAAACTTTTGGCCGCCGCTTTCGGGGCCGGGTCGTCCGGCGGCGCGCCCGACGCGACGGACGATGCGACGGCCGATGGCCGGTGACCCGTCGGCGCCGACCGGCGCGATCGACTGGCCCGCGCTTTTGCGCGTTTGTCTCCACCGCTTCGGCCTCGCGCCCGAGGCCTTCTGGCGCCTGACGCCGAAAGAGCTGGCCGCCGGCCTCGGCGCCCCGGCGCACGCGCCGCTCGGCCCGGCCGATCTCGCGGCGCTGCTCCGCCGCTGGCCGGACGATCCGCGTAATTCCATCAAAGAATAACGCGCGCCGCCGATCGCCTCATTGTTATTCTGAAAAGAGAAAGCCCATGGATGACGCCGCCCCGGTCGCCGACGCGCTTGGCGCGTTCCGACGCGATATCGACGCGCTCGGCGACGCGGTCGGCGCCGCCAGCCGCGACGCCCGCCGCCTGTCCGGCGACGTCGTCGACCTCAGCGGCGCGCTCGGCCGCGGTCTCGGCCGCGCGGTCGCCAAACTGTCGCTCGACGGCGCCCGCGCCTCGGACGTGTTGCGCGACGTCGCCCGCGCGCTCGCCCGCAGCGCCCTGGGGGCCGCGCTCGCTCCGGTGCGCGACGGCCTCGGCGGAGCGGTGTCGCGCGGCGTCTCAAGCCTGGCCGGCGGCCTGATCGGCGGGGTCTCCAGCCTTTTGCAAGGCGCGGTCGGCTTCGCCCGCGGCGGCGTGCTCCAAGGCGGCGCGCCGGTCCCGGGCGCCGCGCGGCCGACCACCGGCGCGCTGGTCCGCGGGCCGACCTATTTCGCGCTTCGCGGCGGTCTCGGCCTGATGGGAGAAGCCGGTCCCGAAGCCGTCCTGCCGCTCGCCCGCGGCGCCGACGGCCGCTTGGGCGTGTCCGCGACCGGCGGCGGCCCGAGCGCCGCGCGCCCCGTGCAGGTCGTCATCCAAGCGCGCGACGCCGAAAGCTTCCGGCGCTCGCGCAGCCAAATCGCCGCCCATCTCAGCCGCGCGCTCGACCGCGGCCGACGCGCGCTTTAGGGCCCCCGGCCGTCTCGCCCGTTTCGCCCGTTTCGCGCGGCGCGCGCGCCGCCTTCCTCTTGGATCCGCCGCCATGCCCGCCTTCCACGACGTCCGCTTTCCCACCGACATCGCGCTCGGCGCGGTCGGCGGGCCCGAGCGCCGCACCCGCATCGTCGCGCTCGCCTCGGGTCGTGAAGAGCGCAGCACCCCGTGGGCGCATAGCCGCCGTCGGTGGGAGGCCGGCTACGGGGTCCGCAGCCGCGCCGATCTGGCGGCGGTGGTCGCCTTTTTCGAGGCGCGCCGCGGTCGGCTGCACGGCTTTCGCTGGCGCGACCCGCTCGACCACGGCTCGGGCGCGCCCGGCCGTCCGCCGCAGCCCCACGATCAGCCGCTCGGCCTCGGCGACGGCGTCCGCCTCGCCTTCGCGCTGGTCAAGACCTATCGCTCGGGCGCCGAAAGCTACGGGCGCCCCATCGCGCTGCCCGACGCCGCCAGCCTCCGGGTCGCGGTCGACGGGGTCGAGACCGCCGCGGTTTCGCTGGTTCCTGCGGGCGGCGGCGGCGACCCGCAGGCGGCGGAGATCCTGTTCGACGCGCCGCCGCCCGCCGGCGCCGCGGTGACGGCGGGCTTTCTGTTCGACACGCCCGCCCGCTTCGACAGCGACGCCCTCAGCATCAGCCTCGCCGCCTTCGACGCCGGCGAGATCCCGTCGATCCCGATCGTTGAAATCCGGCTGTAGCGCGCCGCTACGCCGCCCAGCCGCGCTGTTCGGAGCCCGCCATGCTCGCCCTCCCGCCCGCTCTCGCCGAGGCGCTCGCCGAAGGCGCGACCACATTGTGCCGCTGTTGGCTGCTGACCCGTCGAGACGGGACGACGCTCGGCTTCACCGATCATGATCGCCCGCTCGGTCTCGACGGCGTCGTGTGCGCGCCCGAGGCCGCCGTCTCGGCGAGCGCGCTCGAACGCGCAGAAGGCCTCGCGGTCGACAGCGTCGAGATCGTCGGCGCGCTCCGCGGCGACGCCGTGCGCGACGCCGACATCGAGCGCGGCCTCTATGACGGGGCCGAGATCGCCCTGTGGCTGGTCGACTGGCGCGCGCCCGAGAACCGCGTGCTGTCGCATCGCGGCCGGCTTGGCGAGATCCGCCGCGTGTCCGGCCCCGTCGCCGCGCCCGACGCCCCGCCCGACGCCGAGGACGGCCGCTTCGAAGCTGAAATCGAGGGGCTGTCGGAAAGCCTGAACCGCCCCCAAGGCCGCCAGTTGCTCGGCGTTTGCGACGCGCGGCTGGGCGACGGCCGCTGCGGCGTCGATCTCGCCGCGCGCGCGCGAAGCGGCCGCGTCCTCGCCGTGGAAGCCCCGCACCGGATCGCGGTCGCCGGTCTCGACGACGCGCCCTCCGGCGCCTTCAGCCGCGGCGCGCTCACCTGGACCAGCGGCCCCAACGCCGGAGACGCGCTGCCGATCAAACGCCACGCCAAAGACGGCGCGCGCAGCCTGCTCGACTTCTGGAGCGCCCCGTCGCGCCCGATCGCGGCGGACGACGCCTTCAGCGCCGAACCAGGCTGCGACAAGCGCTTCGAAACCTGCCGCGACGTCTTTCAGAACGCCCTGAACTTCCGCGGCTTCCCGCACACCCCAGGCGACGACTGGATCGCCTCTTATCCCGCCGAGGGCGGTCGGCACGACGGCGGAGCGCGGTCATGAGCGGGTTGAACCCGCCGTCATCGCCCCCCGCCGCGCCCGCGTCCGGATCTGGCGCGCCGCTCCCCGAGCCAGGCCTTGCGGACGGCCCCGCGGATGGCCCCGCGGACGGCGCCGCCGGCGAGACGGCGGACCGCGAGGCCGCTTGGGCGGCGGCCCTGATCGCCGAGGCGCGCGGCTGGATCGGCACGCCCTACCGCCATCAGGGCCGTCGCCGCGGAACCGGCTGCGACTGCTTGGGCTTCTTGCTCGGGGTCGGCCGCGCGCTCGAGGCCCGCTACGGCCCTGTCACCCGCGTATCCTCCGCCGCGGCCCCGGCCGCGGCGGCCGCCATGTCGCCCGGAGTCGGGCTTAGCCCGCGCCCGCGCCCGAGCCAGCGCCAGCCCCAGAGCC
>CAZBIG010000197.1:0-6164 GCA_964491865.1 uncultured Neomegalonema sp.
CTCGTCCGCCGTCGGGCGCGACCCCGCGGCGCTTTTATGGATCGAGGCCGTGGGGCGACGGGTGGTTCAGGGCGCGGCGCGACAGAGCGGCCCGTCCGCGGCCCGGACCGCTTGCGTCGCGCAGACCTGAAATCTATGCGAGAGCGAAACAAAATTGCGTTTCCAGGCCGTCGCCTTCGCGCGGCGGGCCGATAAGAAGGCCGCTCAATGACCCAGCCCGCGCCGATCTCCGACCTCCGCCCGCGCCGCTCGGTTCTGTACATGCCGGGCTCGAAGGCGCGGGCGCTCGAAAAGGCCAAGACCCTGGCGGCCGACGCGCTGATTTTCGACCTCGAGGACGCCGTCGCGCCCGCCGAGAAAGAAGCGGCGCGCGCCACCGTGGCCGAGGCGGTCTCTGGAGGCGGCTATGGCCGTCGCGAGCGGATCATCCGAGTGAACGGCCTGGACACGCCCTGGGGGGCGGAGGATTTGAAGGCCGCCGCGGCCGCCGCTCCGGACGCCGTGCTGATCCCGAAAGTGAACGCGTCGGCTCAGGTCGAAGAAGTCGACCGCCTGCTCGACAAGCACGGCGCGCCCGAGAGCGTGCGGATTTGGGCGATGATGGAGACGCCGCGCGGCGCCTTGCACGCCGAGAGCATCGCGTCGGGCGCGCCGCGTCTCGAAGCGTTCGTGCTCGGCACCAATGATCTGGCCAAAGAGCTCGGCGCCGCCGACGTGGCGGATCGCCAGCCGCTGCTCACGGCGCTCGGCCTGTGTCTGCTGGCGGCGCGGTCCTACGGTCTCGCCTGCATCGACGGCGTCTACAACGCCTTTCAAGACGAAGACGGTTTTCGCGCCGCTTGCCGCCAGTCGAAAGAAATGGGCTTCGACGGGCGCACCTTGATCCATCCGGCCCAGGTGCCGATCGCCAACGCGGTCTTCGCGCCGAGCGCCGAGGAGGTCGCCCTCGCGCGCAAGCAGACGGCGGCCTACGAGGCGGCGCTGGCCCGCGGCGAGGCGGTGGCGGTGGTCGACGGACGGATCGTCGAGAACCTGCATGTCGAGACCGCGAAGAAGATCATCGCCTTGGCCGACGCGGTGGCCGCCGACGAGACGCCGCCGCCCTCGGGCGCTCGGTCGGGCGACGACGCGCCCGCTTGACGCGCCCCGAAGCGTCGTTCGTTGTTTCCGGCATCGATCAGCGTGCGGGCCCAGGGCCGTGTCCGGGTCCGCTGAGGAAACACGCCTGACGCCGCGCCCGCGCCGGCGCGCCGGACGGCTCGACCGGAGGCTCGCCATGACCGCCGACGCCGAACGCATCCCCGATCGCAGCGCCGCCACGGCGGCGCCCGAGCGGGTGGTCTCGACCATCCAAACCAGCCGCCCGCCTTTTCACGGCAAACCCGAGATCCGCGCGATCGACTACGCGGACGTGCGGGCGGCCGCCGCCGAAGGCTGGCGAGACTTCCTGTCGGCCCCGCTCTACGGGCTGTTTTTCGGCGGGGTGTTCGCCGCCGGCGGGATCGCGTTGCTGTTCTTCCTCACCGTCCTCAAAATGCCCTATCTGATCATCTTTCTCGCGGTCGGCTTTCCGCTGCTCGGCCCGTTCGTGGCCGTCGGCTTGTACGAGATCAGTCGCCGCCGCGCGGCGGGCGAGCCGCTGACGGTGTCCGGCGTGCTCGGCGTGGTCTTCCGGCAGCGCGATCGTCAGCTCGCCTGGATGGCTTTTGTGGTGCTGTTCGTCTTTTGGATCTGGGCGTACCAGATCCGATTGCTGATCGCGCTCTTCCTCGGGCTGGCCCCGATCTCGAGCCTCGACGGGTTCGTCGCCGCGCTCGGAACGCCCGACGGCCTGACCTTCCTGGCGGTCGGCGCGTCGGTGGGGGCGGTGCTCAGCTTCGTGCTGTTCTCGATCACCGCTCTGTCGATGCCGATGCTGGTCGACCGCGACGTCGATATCGTGACGGCGGTCGTCGCGAGCGTGCAGGCGGTGCTGTCGAACCCGGGCCCGATGCTGACTTGGGGGGTGATCGTCGCCGCGCTGGCGCTGCTGGCCATGGTCCCCGCGTTTCTGGGGCTGTTGGTGGTTCTGCCGGTCCTCGGCCACGCCACCTGGCGGCTCTACGCCCGGGTCGTGCGCTGGCGAGAACCCGCCGCAACCTGATCGCGCCGGTCCGTTAAGCGTTTTCGTCGTCACAAGTCGCGCCCGTTAACCTTCAACGCGACGACCTCGTCCGGCCCGCCCTTTGCGTGCGGTCGACGACGGCGCGACCATACGCGCACGGGCTGGTTCGAGTACGGAGACGCAGATGACTTGGGGCAAATGGTTCGTCGTTAAGGATCAAATCAAAGATCACATCGTCGAGAAAATCGAAGCTAAGATCGAAAAATTCCAGGATCGCTTTGACGGCGACGGCTGGAACGGGGCCGAGGGCGGCTGGCTGAAGAAGAAAATCGCCGCCGAGGTCAAAGAGCATTATTGCCCCTGCCTGGTGCGCGGGACCCGCGTCCTGACCCCTCGCGGCGAGGTCGCGGTCGAGGACTTGACCGCCGGCGACTTGGTCGTGACGCAGGACCACGGCGCGTTGCCGCTGCGCTGGATCGGCTCTACGACGCTCGACGCCGCCGAGCTGGGCGCGCGCCCGGCCCTTGCGCCGATCCGGATCAAGGCCGGGGCGCTCGGCGACGGCCTGCCGCGCCGCGACCTCCGCGTCTCGCCGCAGCACGCCATGCTGCTGCGCGACTGGCGCGCCGAAATCGTCGCCGGCGTCGACGAAGCGTTGGCCCCCGCTGAACTGCTGGTCAACGACGCGACCATCCGGCCCGAAGCCGTCGACCGCGTGGAGTATTTCCATCTGCTGTTCGACACCCACCAGGTGATCTTCGCGGAAGGCGCCGCGACCGAAAGCTATCGCCCGTGCGGCGAGAACCACCGCGCCTTCGACCCGGCGCGTCAGGCCGAAATCCTGGCCCTGTTCCCGGCGCTCGCCACGGACGCGTCGGCCTATGGTCCGGCGGCGCGGCCGGTGTTGCGCGCCGACGATCTGTCCGCGATCCGGGCGCTCGACGCTTAAGCGCTCGGCGAGGCTTGACGCGTAAGATGGCGGCGCGGCCTTCGCGTCGCCATTTTTCGTTCGGGCGGCGCCCTTCGCGGCGCGCCCGCCTCTGGCAGGAAAGCCCATGGCGCCGCATTCATGACGCTGCATTTTCGTCCCCAGCCGAACGGCCGTTTCGTCGCGCTGCGCGTGGTCGAGGGCGAGACCCGGCGCCCGGCGTTCCAGAAGCTCGGCGTCGGCGGCCCGGCCCCGCAGCCCTTCGCCGCCGATGCGGACGCGGCGATCAGCCCCGAGGAGACCGCGCTCATCGAGGCCTATGCGGACCGCCTGGCGCAGCTGGCCCAGACCGAAGCCTGGGTCGAGGCGCGCCGCTTGCCGCTTCGGATGCGTCAGACGGCGCGCTGGCTCGCAGGCGCCTCGGACGCCGAGATCGAGGGCCTCGCCGACGAGCTGTTGCTCACGCTGTTCGAACTGCGCGAAGCCGTTTTGAAGCGTCGGGCCGCCGGCCCCGCGGCCGACGCGCCGCCCGCCGGCTGATCGCCCGCGGCGCCTGTGGTTGCGCCGCGCGGCCGCCCGACCGATAACGGCGGCCGAACGCGGCGAGGAGGCGATGCGATGGCGGCCGAAAAGACCAATCAAGGCAATTTTTTTGAGGATTTCCGCCTCGGCCAGACGCTGCGCCACGCGACGCCGCGCACGCTGACCGAAGGCGACCGGGCGCTGTACACCGCCCTCTATCCCACGCGCTTCGCGCTCTACTCGTCGGACGCGTTCGCCGAGCAGAGCGGATTTCCGCAAAGCCCCATCGAAGAGTTGGCCGCGTTCCACGTCGCGTTCGGCAAGACGGTGCCCGACGTGTCGCTGAACGCCGTCGCCAATCTCGGCTACGCCGAAGCGCGCTTTCACCGGCCGGTTTTCGCGGGCGACACCCTCGCCACCAGCTCGGAGGTGATCGGGCTCAAGCAGAACTCGAACGGCGTCTCGGGCGTCGTCTGGGTCCATTCGACGGCGGAGAACCAGCTGGGCGAGACGGTGCTCGACTGGAAGCGCTGGGTGATGGTCCGCAAACGCGACGCGGCGGCGCCGGCGCCCGAAACCGTGATCCCGGACCTCGCGGACCATGTGCCGATCGACGCCGTGCCGGTCCCCGAAGAACTCGATTTCTCGCGCTACGACCCCGAGCTGGGCGGCCAGCCGCATTATTGGGAGGATTACGAGCCGGGCGAGCGGCTCGACCATGTCGACGGCGTGACGGTCGAAGAGGCCGAGCACATGCTCGCCACTCGGCTGTGGCAGAATACCGCCAAAGTGCACTTCAACGCGCAGTCCCGCGACGATGGTCGGCGGCTGATCTATGGGGGGCACGTCATCAGTCTGGCGCGGGCGTTGTCGTTCAACGGCTTGGCCCCGGCGCAGATGATCGCGGCGATCAACGCGGGGGCCCATGCGAACCCGTGCTTTGCGGGCGACACCGTCTACGCGTGGTCCGAAGTGCTGGACAAAGCGCCGATGCCGAACCCGACCGTGGGCGCGCTGCGCCTGCGGACGTTCGCGGTCAAGAACGCGCCCGCGGCGGATTTTCCGCGACTGGGCGAAGACGGCAAGCATGCGCCGGGCGTATTGCTGGATCTCGACTACTGGGCGCTGGCCCCGCGGTCGCTCGGCTAGGCGCCCGAGGCCGGCCGCCGGCGCTCGCCGGCCGGCCGGGTCGTCCGCTCATACGATCCGATGCGCGCGCTCGGCGTCCATTATGCCCGCCTTCGTCAACGCCGCGACGTCGGTCCCACTTGTTTCACAATCGCTTGGCTGTGAGAGGATGCCGCATCGCCAGGCGTTCTCACGCGTCTAGCTACATGCATTGTGGACGGCGCGGCGAGCCGCGCCGCGACCAGCCAACAAGAGGTCAGACCATGGCGGACGTGAACCGGGGCGACCGGCCGCTCTCACCCCATTTGCAAGTGTACCGACCGCAGATCACTTCGGTGCTGTCGATCCTGCACCGGATGACCGGGGTGGCGCTGACGCTCGGCCTCGCGCTGCTGGTGTGGTGGTTCGTGGCCGCGGCCGCGGGGCCCGACTACTTCATCTGGGTCGACGGCGTGCTGCGCAGCCCCCTCGGCGGCCTGGTGATGCTCGGCTCGGCCTTCGCGCTCGCTTACCACACTTTGAACGGGATCCGGCACCTGGTCTGGGACATGGGCTATGGGTTCGACCTCGACACCGTGACGACCAGCGGCTGGAGCGTGGTGATCGGCGCGATCGCGATCACCTTCCTGCTGTGGCTGTTCGCGTAACGGGAGGGCCGCGACATGAGTTCGAAATCACCCAGCCTGAAAACGCCGATGAACCGGGTCCTCGGCCTCGGATCGGCCAAGGACGGCGTCGAGCATTGGTGGGCGCAGCGCTTGTCGTCGATCGCGCTGATCCCGCTCACGCTGCTGTTCGTGTTCCCGTTCCTGTCCGCCTACGGCCAAGGCGCCGAGTTCGGGGCCGAGGGCTATTTGGCGGTGCGGGCGATCTATTCGGATCCGCTGAACGCGGTGGTCGCGATCCTGTTCATCGCGGTGAACGCTTGGCATCTCCAGCAAGGCTTGCAGGTTGTTATCGAGGACTATGTCCACGCTAAGGCTCCTCGGACAGCTCTGCTTCTCGCGAACACGTTCGGGTCTTGGGGGCTCGCCGCGTTCGGCGTGTTCGCGTTGCTGAAACTGGCGCTGAGCGAAACGCCGGCGCTGGCGGGCTGACGCGCGGCGGCGCGACATCAAACGACACCGGCCCGCGGCGATCGCGGCCGCGGCATGGAAGGATCGGGGCGAATCATGAGCGCTTACGAATACGTGGATCACAGCTACGACGTGGTGGTTGTGGGGGCCGGCGGCTCGGGCTTGCGCGCGACGCTCGGCATGGCCGAGCAAGGCCTGCGGACGGCCTGCGTCACCAAGGTGTTCCCGACCCGAAGCCACACCGTCGCCGCGCAGGGCGGCATCGCGGCCAGCCTGGGCAATATGGGCCCCGACAGCTGGCAGTGGCACATGTACGACACGGTCAAAGGGTCGGACTGGTTGGGCGACAACGACGCCATGGAGTATTTGGCGCGCGAAGCGCCGAAGGCGGTCTACGAGCTCGAGC
>CAZBIG010000198.1:0-6131 GCA_964491865.1 uncultured Neomegalonema sp.
AGGACCCGACCCGGATCGCACGGCGACCGTGGTCGCCGAACCGCTAGAGCGGGGCTTCGGCCTGACGCTCGGCAACGCGTTGCGTCGGGTGTTGCTGTCAAGCCTGCAAGGCGCGGCGATCACCTCGGTGCAGATCGACGGCGTTTTGCACGAGTTCTCCTCGGTGGCGGGCGTGCGCGAAGACGTCACGGACATCGTCCTCAACATCAAGGGCGTCGCGCTGCGGATGGATGTGGACGGGCCGAAGCGGCTCAATCTGCGCGCCAAGGGGCCGGGCCCGGTGACCGCCGGCGACATCACGGATGTCGGGGGCGTGGTGATCCTGAACCCCGACCACCTGATCTGCCATTTGGACTCGGGCGCCGAGCTGCACATGGAGCTGACGGCGGAGATCGGGAAGGGCTATGTCGCGGCCGACAAGTCCCGCCCCGAAGACGCGCCCATCGGCATGATCTCGATCGACGCTCTGTTCAGCCCGGTCAAGAAAGTCAGCTACAAAGTCGAGCCGACCCGCGAAGGCCAGGTGCTTGATTACGATAAGCTGACCTTGTCGGTGGAAACGAACGGCGCGCTTAAGCCGGACGATGCGGTCGCCTACGCAGCGCGCATCCTTCAGGACCAGCTTCAGAGCTTCATCAATTTCGAAGAGCCGTCGATCGACCGGCCGATCGAGCAGGAGACGGAGCTCGAGTTCAACCCGCTACTGTTGAAGAAAGTGGATGAGCTGGAATTGTCCGTGCGTTCGGCCAACTGCCTGAAGAACGACAACATCGTCTATATCGGCGACCTCATCCAGAAGACCGAAGCCGAGATGCTGCGGACGCCGAACTTCGGCCGGAAGTCGCTGAACGAGATCAAAGAAGTGCTCTCGGGCATGGGCCTGCATCTCGGGATGGACGTCAGCGACTGGCCGCCCGAGAACATCGAAGATCTGGCGAAAAAGTACGAGGACCAGTTCTAGAAATCGACGCGAGCGCCCGCCGCCCGCGACGCTCCTCGCCACGCCGCCGCTCGGATTGACGGCGCGCGGCGGAAGAGGGGTCGGACAGCGGCGGGCGGCGCCGCGATCAGGCTCCGCGACGACGCGGGGCTTGAGGCGATCGGGCGGAAAGCCCCAAGGCGGCGGGGAAAACGGACAACCCGCCAGACAACGCATAAGAGGGCGCGCAATCGCGCCGCTGTCCTTCTCGCCGGCGGTCGCCCGTCGGCCCGTTAGGAGACGACCCATGCGCCATCGCAATGCGCACCGTAAGCTCGGCCGGACCAAGACGCACCGCCGGTCGATGCTCGCCAACATGGCCTGCTCGCTTATCGAGCACGAACAGGTCAAGACGACGCTGCCGAAAGCGAAAGAGCTGCGGCCCTATGTCGAGAAATTGGTGACCCTGGCGCGGTCGGGCGATTTGGGCCGCCGCGCGGCGATCGACGCGCATCAGCTCGACGAAGCGGCGCTTGAAGCGCGCTTGGCGGGGATCGAGGACGGCGAAAAGCGCCGGGCCGAGCGCGAGAAGGCGCGCGCCGAGGCCAAGAAGAAGACGCTCGACGCGCTCGCCAGCCACCTGAAGGACGTCGCGGGCGCCGCGCCCTCGGGCGAGGCGCTCGAGCAAGCGCTGATCGACGCGCGCCGCGCCGACCTGCATGCGCGCCGCCTGCTCGAGGCGAAGATCAAGCAGAAGCCGGCGGTGGAAAAGCTGATGCGGGTCCTGGCGCATCGCTACGCCGATCGGCCGGGCGGCTATGTCCGCATCTTGAAAGCCGGCTTCCGCTATGGCGACATGGCGCCGATGGCCATTGTCGAATTCGTCGATCGCGACGAAGAAGCCCGCGGCCGCATCGACCGCGAACGCGTGGCCGCCGAAGAGGCCGCCGCCTAACTGCGCGGCGCTCGGGGGCGCGACGCCAGCCGCCGCGCCAAGCCGGTCGCGCCAAGCCGGCCGCCGCGGGCCGGCCCCGCGGGCGGCGGGTCCGCAGCGAAGGGAGAGCTCATGCCGGGCGCTCTAGTCGCCGCCGCGCGCGCCCGTCTGGCGGCGCTCGTTTTTTTCGTGGCCGCCGGGGCTCTGAGCGGGGCGGCCGCCGCGCAAGCCGGGGGGGGGGGCGCGCGCCGCGCGCCGACGAGCCCCGCCGAAATCACGCTCTCCTTCGCGCCCATCGCCAAAGCCGCGGCGCCCGCGGTCGCGACCATCATGGCCGAAAGCGCGCCGCGAGACCCGATGGCCGAGCTTCGCGGCATGTTCGAGCGCCTGGAGCCGCCAGAGCAGAGCTTCGAACGACGCCGGCGCGGTCGCTCGGTCGGTTCCGGCGTGATCCTGTCGGCGGACGGGCTGGTGGTGACCAACCATCACGTGGTCGCCGGCGCCGCCGCGATCCGCGTGCGGCTGCGGGACCGGCGGGAATTCGACGCCGCGCCCGTGCTGCTGGATGAAACGACGGATCTCGCGATTTTGCGCCTCGACGGGGCGAGCGGGCTGCCGTCCTTGCCCTGGGGCGACAGCGACGCGGTCGAGGTCGGGGATATGGTGCTGGCCATCGGCAATCCGTTCGGTGTTGGGCAAACGGTCACCAGCGGCATCGTCTCGGCCCGCGCCCGCACCGCGCGCTCGGGCCAAGTGTTCATCCAGACCGACGCGGCGATCAATCCGGGCAACTCGGGCGGCGCGCTGGTCGACATGCGCGGTCGCTTGATCGGCGTGAACAGCGCGATCCTCACCCGGTCGGGCGGCTCGAACGGCATCGGTTTCGCCATCCCCGCCAATCTGGTCCGCCAGGCCGCCGCCCAGGCCGTCCAAGGGGCGCGGCGCCTCACGCGCCCCTGGTTGGGGGTGGACGCGCGGACGGTCGACGATCGGATCGCCCGCGCGCTCGGCCTCGAACGTCCCGAGGGCGTGCTGTTGGTCGAACTCTCGCCCGAAAGTCCGCTGGCGGCCGCCGGGCTGCAGCGCGGCGATCTCGTTCTGACCGCCGACGGCGCGCCCGTCTCTGACTTGGAGCAGCTGCGGTTCCGCTTCGCCGTGCGCGGTTTCGGCGAACGCGTTGAGATCGAGCTGCTGACGAAAACCGGGCGCCGCGCCGTCTCAGCCCTGGTCGAGGGGCCGCCGGACCGGCCGGACCGCGCGGTCGCCGAAATCCGCGCGCAAAGCGACCTGAGGGGGCTGCTGGTCGCGAACCTCAACCCCGCCTTAGCGCTCGAACTCGGCGAGGACCCCGAACAGGTCCGGGCTCCCGCGGTGGTGGTGCTCGGCGCGCGGGGGCCCGCGGCCCGGTTCGATTTGCGGGGCGGAGACCGAGTGGTGGGGTACAACGAGGTCCGCGTCGACGCCGTCGCGGATCTCGTCGCCGCAATACGCGCCGCCCCGAGGTTGGGCCGGCTCACCGTGCGCCGCGGCGACCGGCTGTTCGCGTTGCGCCTGCGGCGGTGATCTCGATGGCCGATTTGTTCGGGGAAGGGGCGGAGGACGCGGCGGCGCCGCCCCGCGTTGCGGAGACCCGCGCCGACCGGCCGCTGGCCGACCGGCTCCGGCCCGGATCGCTGGAGCAGGTGATCGGCCAACAGGCGGTGCTGGGCCCCGAAGGACCGCTCGGGCGGATGGTCGCCGCCGGCCGGCTGTCGAGCGTGATCCTGTGGGGGCCTCCCGGGGTCGGCAAGACGACGATCGCGCGCCTGCTCGCCGACCGGACCGATCTCGCTTTCGAGCAAATCTCGGCGATTTTCTCGGGCGTCGCGGATCTGCGCAAACTGTTCGATCGCGCGCGGCGGCGCCGCGCGGCCGGCCAGGGAACGCTGCTGTTCGTCGACGAGATCCATCGCTTCAACCGCGCCCAGCAGGACGGTTTTCTGCCGGAGATGGAGACGGGGACCGTCACGCTGGTCGGGGCGACGACCGAGAACCCGTCTTTCGCGCTCAACGCCGCGCTGTTGTCGCGGGCCGAGGTGCTGATCCTCGAGCCCCTGACCGACGCTGCGCTCGAGGCTTTGCTGGCGCGGGCGGAAAGCCTGATCGGGCGGGCTTTGCCCCTAGAGCCCGAGGCCAGGGCGGCCTTGCGGGCGATGGCCGACGGCGACGGCCGGGCCCTGCTGAACCTGGTCGAGCGGGTGATCGAGGATCGCGACGCCCAGGAGCGGCCGCTTTGGAGCGCCGGCGATCTCGCCGCGCGCCTGTCGCGGCGGGCTCCGCTTTACGACCGGGACGGCGACGGGCGCTACGGTCTCATCTCGGCGCTGCACAAAAGCGTGCGCGGCTCGGACCCCGACGCCGCTCTGTACTGGCTGTCTCGGATGCTGGTCGCCGGGGAAGATCCGCTGTACTTGGCGCGCCGCTTGATCCGTATGGCGGTCGAGGATGTCGGTCTGGCGGATCCCGACGCCCTCGCCCATACGATCGCGGCGCGCGACGCGCACCAGACCCTGGGCAGCCCCGAAGGCGAGCTGGCGCTGGCGCAAGCGACCCTCTATCTCGCTCTCGCGCCCAAATCGAACGCCGCCTACGTCGCCTATAAAGAGGCGATGCGCGTCGCAAAAACTTCCGGGACCGCGCCGCCGCCGGCGCATATTTTAAACGCGCCGACCGCGTTAATGAAGCGACAAGGTTTTGGGTCCGGATACGCCTATGATCACGACGCGCCGGACGGTTTCTCCGGCCAAAACTATTTCCCGGAAGGTATTAAAGAGCCACCCTTTTATCGGCCGGTCGAACGCGGCTTCGAGCGCGAAATGACCAAAAGACTGGCTTATTTTGAGAAGTTGCGACGCGAGCGCAATCCCGACAGCGGCTGACGGCGGGGGTGCGAATTCGTCGCGCGCCCGGGCCGTATCGGGCTTCGAGCGGTCCTGCTATACCGATGCCAAGTACAGGGACAGGGTTCGGTCGCGAGCATGATCTTTTTGGATCAACGATTGCTGCGTTTGGTGTATGTCAGCGCCGCTGCGCCACAGCTGACTCGGGCCGATTTAATCGAAATGGGCCGGACTGCGCAGCGTAATAATCAGAAAAGCCGGCTCACCGGGCTGCTTTTGCATGTGGACGATGAATTTTTTCAAGTCATCGAAGGGCCGTCCGCCGCTGTCGAGGACGTGTTCTCCCGCATCTGCGAAGACAAACGCAATGAGTGGGTGACGCCGCTGCTGCGCGAGCACCCGTTCCGCCGGGTCTTCAAGACATGGTCGATGGGTTGTTTCGACCTGCCCTTTGACGAATTGCCCCGAGACGTGTTTTTTCGCGCCGACTGGGAGGAGGTTCGCCTGCGCGTGAACGCCGATCGTCGCCAAGATTTCTATCGGTTCTTGGAACGCTTCTATCATGTGAACCTGGAAGCGGGCCGGGCCGAAGTGTTTTAACACGGCGCGCGGCGGGCGGCGACCGCGCCGAGCGGCGGTCGGAACCGCGCCGTTTCGGCGCCGGGGCGCCGGCGGGCGGCCCGAACGGGCGCGTCGGGGCCGCCGGCGCGCCTGAGGAGACGACAGATGCAGATCATGTGGGTGGCCCTCGGCGGCGCTCTGGGGGCGTCGGCCCGGGTCGCCTGCGCGGGCTGGGTCGCGCGGTGGTTCGGCGTCGGCGGCGCGCCGCTCGGAACGCTGGCGGTGAACGCGCTCGGCTCGCTGGCCATGGGGGCGCTGGCCTTCGTGCTCATCCGCCGCGCGCCCGAGGCCGACCCGGCGGTGCGCGCCTTCCTGGCCGCCGGGTTTCTGGGCGGCTTCACCACCTTTTCGACCTTTTCCCTCGACGCGTTCGGCCTGTTGATCGAGGGGCGCGGGGCCGCCGCGCTGGCCTATGTCGCCGCCTCTGTCGCGCTGTCGATCGGGGCTTTGGCGCTCGGCTGGCTGGCCGCCGCGGCGCTGATCGGGGTGCGCTGAGCATGGCTGAAACCGAGCCCGATCCGGGCGTCCGCACCCTGGCCGTCGCCCCGGACGAGGCGCCGCAGCGCCTGGATCGCTGGCTGAAGCGGCGCGTGCCCGAAGCCACGCAAGGTTGGATCGAGAAAAGCCTCCGCAAAGGCGCGATCCGCCTGAACGGGGGGCGGGCGAAAGCGTCCGATCGGGTCGCCGCGGGCGACGCCGTGCGCGTGCCGCCGCCCCCGCCGCGCGCCGAGCCGGCCGCTCCGCCCCGCGTCGGGCCGGCGACGCCGTCGGCCGAGGC
>CAZBIG010000199.1:0-6129 GCA_964491865.1 uncultured Neomegalonema sp.
CTTCGTCAACGCGGTGCTGGACCATATGGCCCGCAAGGCGCGGCCGAGCGCGTTGTCGTATGCGTCGCCCGCGTAAGCCCGCGTCAGGCGCCGCCTTCTGTCCCGAGCGCCCCGGGCGCGCGAGGCCCAGGGCGGGCGGCGCAGGGCGGGCGGCGTAGGGCGGGCGGCGCAGGGCCGGCGCGATCCGGCGGCCCGCCGTTCTGGGGCGCGATCACACGCGCGCGTCGACGCCTCGCGCAATCGACACCGTCTGCTGGAGCAGCGTCGTCACGGCGGACGTGGTCGAGGCCTGGCTCGCCTGCGCGTTCAGGCTGAGGAACCGGGTGATCGCCGTATCGACGTTCTCGGCGGACAGGAACACGCTCGGATCCGACCCGCCGAACAGCCGCGCGGCGCGCTCGGACAGCTCGGCGGTCTGCGCGTCGAGATTAAGCTGCGCGAATTCGTTGGCGGGCAGGCCAAACTGGGTCACGACCACCTGGCGCAGCGGATCGTCGCCCAGGATGCGCAGCCAGCCCGCCTCGGCGACCGCCGGCCCCGCCGCGATGTCTTGGATGGCCCGGCGGAAATTCAGCGCCAGCCGCAAATCGGCGTCCTGAGAGCCCACCGCGATTTCGAAACTGCGGTCTTGAAACTTCCGCACCACGTCGGCCTGGAACGACTCGAGCCCGACATTCCCCGCGGTCGCGCCGGCGCCGAAAGTCTCGGCGAAAGCCACCCAGCGCGGATCGCCGAGCCGGTTCACGAACGCGTTCGGGTCCGCCGGATCCGAGATCAGCGCGTTCAGCACGAAGGTGTTCGAAAAGCTGTCTTTCGGCAGCCCGAAAGCCGACAGCGCGATGTCTTTGAGCTGCGGGTCGAACACCAAGTCGAGCGGCTCGTCGACGATATTGATGTTGCGGCGCAAATAATCGATGTCAGCCTGCGGCGCGCCGATCTGTTTCAGCCGCGTCTCGAGTTCGAACTGGATGACGTCGCGCCCCAGGCCTTCGCCATCGGCGGGCGGCGTGAAGGCCTGAGCGAAAGCGATCCAGCGTTCGTCGCCGGCCAGCTGCACGAAAGAGGTCTCCGAATACGGGTCCTCGGACAGCAGATCGACGATGTAATCGTCGCTTCGGGTCTCGTTTTCGAGACCGAACACCCGCATCGCCACGTCGAGCAGCCGCTTGTCCGCGACCAGCTGCTCGGGGCTTTCGATATCGCCGATCGCGGCGTTGAAATAGGCCAGCTCGTCCGGGTCGATCTCGGGCGGGGCCGGCGGCTGGAAGTCGGTCGGCAGCGCTTCCAATCGGTTGCGCGTGATCTCGAGCTCCACCGCCCGCTCGTAATCCGGCAACGTGACCTGGACCCCGCCCTCGAAATTGTCGCCGAACGCGTCGGCCAGCAGGACCCAGCCGAAATTGTCTTCCGACTGAGCCGCCTCGGGCCCTGCCTCGAGCAGCGCCGCGACCGCCGAGTCGGTCAGGGTCTCGTTTTCGAGGCCGAACGCCGCCTTCACCACCCGCAACGCGGTGGCGTCGTTCACCAGATCGTCCGCCGAGGCGAAGCCGTCGACCGCCGCCAGAAAGGCGTCGAGATCGTCCTGGGTGATCTTGCGCGGGTCCGCCGCGGCCTCTTCGCTCGAGACCAGGCTGACGCCGTTGCGCAGGATCGCCTGCTCGACCTCGAGACCGAAGCGCGACGTCTGGACGACCGCGCCGGTCGACGACAGGCCCGCGAACGCCTCGGAGAATGCGCGCCATTTGGCCATCTCGGCGCCGAACTGCGCGTCGAAGGCCTCGTTGCCGGACTCGGTCTCAACGCCGTTCTCGATGAAGTCGAGGATCGCCGCGTCGCTGTAGAAGGTGCGGTCGATGTCGAACGCCTTCAGCGCGACCGACAGGCTGAGCCCGTCGTCGATCAGATCCTGCGCGGTCGAAAAACCAGGAGCTTCTCGCCGGAAATGCTCCAGCGCGAACGCGTCGATCAGATCCCGCTCCTCGGGCTGAAACTCCGGGGTGGCCCCGTCCACGCGCAGATTGACCGCGATCTGAAACGCCGTCTGCTCGCGACCCGCGTTCGGGTCGCCGAAACCGAAATCGCGCGCGAAGTCCTGCCAACGCCGATCGTTCAACCGGTTGGCGAACGAGCCGTCTTCGCCGACGTCGCTTTCGAGCACTTGCTTGACGAAACTCGTCTTGTCGATTTCGGACTCGAGGCCGTAAGCGGTCAGCGCGACCTGAAGCAGTCGCCGATCGGCCAGCAGTTCGTCGACGCTTTGAACTTTGCCGATATTCTCTTCGAAATAAGCGATTTCACGCGAGATTTCGGGATCGGCGGCCAGCGCCGCGCGCTGCTGCGCTTCGGTGTTTTCGAGGAAGCGAAAGCCGGCGACGCCGGACAGAGGCAGCGCGGGCGTGAACATCACGCCACCTCGGGCAGCGCCTGCGTCTCGGCCGCGCCGGACAGCTCGAGCAAGCGGGCCTCGACCTCGATCAACGGCTTCAGAGAGCGCATCACGCTGTAAAAGCGGCCTTTGTCCAGCTGCGCCCGGGCGTCTTCGACGGCGCGGCCTTCGGCCAGCGGGGCGAACACGTGGGCCAGGCTCGAGAGCATCGCCGCCAGCTCGGCCCGAGCCTGCTCGGGGTCGGCGGTCCCGGCGACGCACAGCTGCGCGGTGTAGTAGGCGCGGGTCACCGGCGTGACGGCCTGCTCGGGGTGCAGGGCGTCGCGCAAACGCAGGATCGCCGCGTCGGGGGTCATCACCTTGAGCACGGTCTTACGGTCGCCGTTCTCCATGACGACGCCGTTGATCAACACGCGCTCGCGGGGGGCGAGTTTCAGAACCAAGCCGGCCATCTGACGCGCGCTCCCCTCACATCACGCCGCGCTTCAGCGACGCGCTGAGCCCGGACATGACCGCGTTGTTGATCGAGATGAGCGGCTCGACGGTCTCGTCGCCCTCCATCACCTTCTGACCGTGGCGGACCGAAAACACCGCCAGCGACAACAGCTGCGCGCGCAGCGCCTGCGGCAGTTGGTTGCGCTCGTCGGCGAGGTCGACCGCCAGCACGTTCCACAGCCGATTGTTCATATGGACCGCGGCGGCCATCGCGTTCGGGGCGGCGTCTTCGGCCGCGGCGGCTTTCAGCGCGACCGTCGCGCGTTGAAAGGCCTGATACTCCGTGGCCTGCGGAGCGCCCACCGTCTGCGCCGACTTTTGATACGCGGCGGCGGCGAATTGGCTGGCGTGCATCGGCGAGGTTCTCCTGCGCGAAGATGTCGGGGCGCTTCGGCCCGGCGAGTATCGGAAAAGAGCCTAAAGAACCGGTTGGAGGCGCCGGGGCGGGCCGAAACCCGCCCCGGACGAAGGGTCGCTTACCGGAACAGCGACAGGACCCCCTGCGGGGCCGAGTTGGCGATCGACAGCGCCTGAACGCCCAGCTGCTGCTGGACCTGCAGGGCCTGGAGTTCGGCCGAAGCCTTCTCCATGTCGGTGTCGACCAGGGCGCCGACGCCCGACTTCAGCGAGTCGACCAGCGAGGTCACGAACTCGGTCTGAATGTCGATCTGCTGCTCGGCCGAGCCGAACGAGGCCGACGCGTCGATCGAGGCCTGGATCAGGGTCTCGATGGTGTCGAGCGCGCGGCTGGCGTCCGCCGCGGTCTCGACGCTCAGGCCGTCCAGGCCGATCAGGCCGCCGGTCGCGGTGCCGCCGGTGCCCGAGTCCACCGTCAGCGCGATGTCGCCGCCGGTGTTGGCGTAGTTGACCTGCAGCGTCGGCGCGATCGAGGTCGGATCGCTCGAGATGTTCGCCTGAACCGTCAGATCGGCGTTCGAGGTGCCCGAGTTGATCACGGCCTCGAGGCCCTTCACAACGTCGTTCATGCTCTCGTTCTTGCCGGCGACGTACTCGAAGATCTCGGTGCCGATCGTGACCTGGTAGCCCGTGCCCTCGGCCGGCGAACCCGGGATGAAGCTCAGCTCCTCCGAGGTCGACGCCAGCGTCTGGGTCGCCGAGGCGACCGCGCCGGTCGCGGTGCCGGCCGCGCCGTTCACGTTGTTGTCCGCGTCGACCGTCGCCGTACCGGACGACGCCGCCGTGAAGGTCACCGTGAAGTCCGTGAAGGCGTTGGTGGTCTCGACCGTCACCTGACCCGCCGCCGAACGGTTGGCGGTGACGCCCTCGATTCCCGAGTTCACGATCGCCGCGGCCAGCTGGGTGGCGGCGGTGTCGTTGGTCTCGCCGGCGGTGCCGTCGATCGTGGTCGAGTAGGTGAAGTTGACGTCGGCGCCGTCGGTGATGGTGACGGTGAAGACGTTGTCGTTCTGCGCGTTGTCCGACACGATGTCGACGACGACGTCGTTGGTGTCGGCGTTGCCCACCGTCGTGACCGCGTTCGTCAGCACGTCGGCCGAGACGCTGGCCAGCGCCGCGCCGGTGCCCGCGTAGGTGCCGGTGTTCGAGGTCAGATCCTGGCGCGAGACCGAGATGGTCGAGGACGAGACGCCCGTCGACGACCGGTCGAGCGACGAGAGAACCTCGACGTCGGCGGTGCCCGAGCCGTCGATCAGGTTCAGGCCGTTGAACTGCGCGGCGCCGACGATGGTGTCGATCTGGTTCTTGAGCGCGTCGATGTCCGTCTGGATCTTGCCGCGGTCGACGTTCTCGCCCTGGGCGAGCACGACCTTCTCTTTAACTTCGCGCAGCAGGTCCGTGACTTTTTCCGACGCGTTCCGCGCGACCGAGACGGTCGCCTTGCCGAGCGACAGGGTCTCGTTGATCGAGCTGAAGCCGTCGATGTCGGCCTGCATGACCGTGGTGACGGCGAAGATCGACGCGTTGTCCGCGGCCGAGCTCACGCGCTTGCCGGTGGCGATCTGGCCCTGGACGTCGGTCAGCTTGTCGTTGATCGAGTTCAGCGTCTGCAGCGCGACCATGGCGCCGTTGTTGGTGAGAATGCTCGTCATGTCGACGGGTCCCTTTTTTCGGGTCGCGAGCGCGTTCTGCGCCTTGGAGCGTCGCCCGGGAGGTCCCGGGCGCGGGAAAGCCGCTGTTTCAGCGTGTCGCCGCGCCGTGGCGGCGGGTCGTCGTTCTGACAACGACCGACAAGCTATCCGCCCCGTCTGAACAAACCATTTTCTTTTCTAGTAAACAGAACCTTGTTTTCCGGCAATATTTGAATTTTCAACAAGGTTACCAGAGTTGTCATAGACGCCGACAATCGATGACGCTTTCTCAAGGATGCTGAGCTGCTTCTCGGCGCTCTTCAATCCGGACAGCGCGGCGCGCAGCAGATACTGGTTCTCCTCGGCGCGGCGCTGGATGATCTCGAGCAGGCCGGCGATCCGGCTTTTTTGCTCGGCCAGCGGACCGGTCAGCCCCCCCGAGCGGCGCGCTTCGCCAAGCTTTTCGGCGAGCTGCTCCATGGTCTCGAGAAAAGCCTGCTTGCGCGGGTTCAGGTCGGCGAGCGCGGTCAGGTCGCCCTTCAGCGCCAGCTCCTTCTCCTCTTGCAGCAGAGCGATGCCCTGGCGGGTGAGCTTTTCGATCCGGATTTCCGGCTGGCGGGCGTCATTCGGCATCTGGCGCGACTTTCCGTTTCAGATCGGCGTAGATTTGCTCGGCGAGGCCGAAGCGGGAATGCTGGCTCAGCGCGTCCGCATACTCGCGGGTGAGCAGGCTTTTGAAGGCGCGCTCGCCATGACCGCCCAAGAACGCGCCGCCGAACTCGTCGCCTGCGCGTTCAAAGCCCGCGTGCTTCATCATTTCAGCGAGAAACGCCGACTCGAACTTTTGCGCGACGGCGCGCAACGCGGCGTCGTCGACCGCCGCGCCGGCGGCGGGCGGGGACGTCGTCGGCGGCGCGATCGAGAGCGGCGGGACCGTGACGGGCCCGATCGCATCCGAGGTCATTCGGATCACCCCTGTGCAAGCCTTCCTGTCTGCAAATAGTCGCCTGGCCCTGTAAATATTTCATAACCCTGGGAGAGTAATTTCAAAAAGCAGTCGCCGCTGGGTTTGGATTCGTTAATGAAGATCTTTGAGCAAATCGTCGCAGCCGTCGCGCCGGCCCCGCCGCCCGGCGAGGCCGCACCGACCGGCCGCGCGACAGGCGAGACGCGCCCCGGATCGCCCGACGGCGCCGGTTT
>CAZBIG010000200.1:0-6118 GCA_964491865.1 uncultured Neomegalonema sp.
GCCTTTTCGGAACGCTGAGGCGCGGGCGCGCGCGCCTGTCGCCCCACCCCGTCGGCGTCGCTCTCTTCGGGCGCCCTCTCGGCCTGCGCCCCCCCGCGACAGGCCCGCGCGCGCAGCGGGTGGGCGCAGCCCGAGAGCGCGCTCCGAGGGCGCGCCGGCGCCGGGGCGGCGCGGCGCGCGCGGGCGCGCCGGCCTAAAGGAAGAGTTCTCGGCAGGTCTCGAGGCTGGCGACGAACGCGTCGACTTCGGCCCGGGTGTTGTACAACCCGAACGAGGCCCGCGTGGTCGCGCCGACGCCCAGATGCGTCATCAAGGGCTGGCAGCAATGATGCCCGGCGCGCACCGCCACCCCTTGCCGGTCGATCACCGTAGAGATGTCGTGCGGATGGGCCCCGCCTTCCATCGTGAACGAGAAGATCGCGCCTTTGGTCGCGCTTTTGCCCTGCACCTGCAGCCAATTCAGCCCGTCGAGCTGCGCGCGGGCGTAGTCGCGCAAATCGCGCTCATGCGCCGCGATGTTCTCAAGGCCGAGCGCGTTCAGATAGTCGAGCGCCGCGCCGAGCCCGATGATCTGGGTGATCGGCGGCGTCCCCGCCTCGAATTTGTGCGGCGGGTCGTTGTAGGTGACGCGCTCTTTGCCGACATCGCGGATCATGTCCCCGCCGCCGTGGAACGGGCGCATCTCGTCCCAGCGCGCGCTGCGGACGTACAGCGCGCCCGACCCCGAGGGCCCGTAGAGCTTGTGCCCGGTCACCGCGTAAAAATCGCACCCGATCTCGGAGACGTTCACCGGCGTGTGGACGGCCGCCTGGCTGCCGTCCACCAGGGTCGCCGCCCCGGCGGCCCGCGCCAAGGCGACGACGCGCTTCACGTCGACCACGGTGCCGAGCACGTTCGACATGTGCGTCACGGCCACCAGCTTGGTGCGCTCGGTGATCGCGGCCCCCACCGCCGCCGGGTCGAGATCGCCGTTCGCGTCCGTATCGACCCAGCCCAGCTTCACGCCCTGGCGTTCCCGCAGCAGATGCCACGGCACGATGTTGGCGTGATGCTCCATGACCGACAGAACGATCTCGTCGCCCGGGCCGAGGTTCGGCGCGGCCCACGCATAGGCGACCAGATTGATCGCCTCGGTGGTTCCGCGGGTGAAGACGATCTCCTCCGGCTTCTCGGCCCCTAGAAACGCGGCCATCTTGCCCCGCACGGCCTCGTACTGGTCGGTGGCGAGGTTGGAGAGATAATGCAGGCCCCGATGCACATTGGCGTATTCGTGGGCGTAAGAGCGCGTCACCGCGTCGATGACAGGCTGCGGCTTTTGCGCCGAGGCCGCGTTATCGAGGTAGACCAGGGGTTTGCCGTGGACGGTGCGCGACAGGATCGGGAAATCCGCGCGCACCCGCTCGACATCATACGTCATTCTGCAACTCCAGCACGCCGGTTCCGGCCAGCAGCAACACCGTCACGAAGGCGACCCCCAGGCCGATGCCGAAAGCGGCCGCCATCACCGTACCGACCTGTTTGAACCCGTGCGCCTCGGCGACGAAGGCGGCAAACAGGTATAAAATGTAGACGAAAAGCCCCATGGCCAAGAGCGGCGCGGCCCCGGCGTCGGCCTCGGGCAGAGCCGCGATCACCGCGATCAACGCGATCTCGAGCGGCGCGGTGGCCAGCGTATGCCATCCGACCACGGCCAAGCAGTCGTTGAAGCTGGCCCGGCCGCCGAATTGCGCGCCCACAAAAAAGGTCATGGTCGCCACGCCCGCGAACACCAGAAACTGGATCCCGACGGTCTCGAGCACGTGGCGCACCGGACCGTCCGCTTCCGACGCGCGCTCGCCGGCGGCGTCGTACCCGCCCTGCTCGCCCGACGCGGACGGCCCCGCTCCGGTCGCGGGGTCCTGAGACGCCTCCTGCGAAACCGGAGACCGGCCGGCGTTGAAGTTCGGCGACACCTCGGCGGCCAGGAACTGCGCGATCAGCGTGAGGCAAACCGCCAAAAGGGCCATCGACAGGGCGTCGAGCGGGCCCGGCTTCGCCTCCAGGATCCGCCGCGCGGACAGCCGCGGATCGCCATAGGCCTCGATCGCCCGCCGCCAGAAAAGGCCCATCGCCGTCGTCATCCCGTCCTCGCCCTTTTCGATCGCGCGCGCCCGGCCGGCCGCCGCGCGCCGCGCCCTCAGCCCGTCAGGGCGGCGGCCCCGATCCATAGACCGGCCGCTCCCGCCAAAACGCCCAAGGCGGCCGCCATCACCGCCCGGCGAGACCGAAACCCATGCGCCGCGGCGACGCAAGCGGCCCAGAGCCATAACGCCCACCCCCCGCCGGCGCCCGAGACCGCGCCGACCCCCCCCCGCCCCGCCCCCCCCCCCCCCCCGCCCCACGCCCCCCCCCACCGCCACGCCGCCGCCTCAGCCGGTCCGCTCGCCACCGCGACGGCCTCGGCGGCGGCCTGGGCGAGCGCGACGGGGGCGACGACCACCAGGGCCCAAATCATCGCCGCGCGGCTTTCATAGCCGCCGCCGGCGCCTCCGGCCGCGCGAACCGCGAGGAACAACAGCGCGGCGGCGAGATAGACCGCGATCGGGAACAACAGCAGGCGCGCCACGAAGGCCGTGCCGATGCGTTCGCGGAACCGTTCCGCCGCCTCGGGGTCCGCGGCGCCGTCCGCGGCCGCCCGCAGCGCCGCCTCGGCGGCGACCGCGCCGAACGCGTCGCCCATCAGGGCGATCGCGCCGGCGATCATCAGCAAGCTCAGCAACACGCCGTCGCTGGGACGCGACGCGAGCAACTCGCGCATCGACGCGCCCGGATCGCGGTAGGCGGCGGCGATCCGCTCGACCAGACCCCGCGCCGGGCGCGGCTCCGCCGCCGCGCTTGGGTTCATGCTCGCCTCCCGAAACCTGTCTCCGCGCCCGTGGCGCGTCTGTTCCGAGAAATAGCGCCGGCGCCCCTCATGTCGCGCCGGTCCCCAGCGCGGGCCGCCGCGCCGCGGCGACGCGCCGGAGGCCCCCGCGTTCCCGGATTGAGCGGTCAGCGCAACGTCGAGCGCTCACGCCCGCGCGGCCATCCAGCGCGCCACCTCGGACCGCATCGCCTCGCGCGCCGCTTCCCCGCCCGGCGCCGCCGCGTCGATTTCCTCGATCGCCTCTTCGATGAAGGCCGCCACCAACAGCGCCTCGGCCGTTTTCGGCTCCACCCCGCGCGAGCGCAGGTAAAACAGCGCGGTTTCGTCGATCGCGCCGGTCGTCGAGCCGTGGCTGCACTTGACGTCGTCGGCGTAGATCTCGAGCTCGGGCTTCGCGTCGAATTCGGCGGTTTCGGACAGCAGAATCGATTGGCTGATCTGATAGCCGTCGGTGCGCTGCGCGCCTTCCTTCACCAGGATCTTGCCCTGGAACACGCCGCGCGCCCGGTCGTCGAGCACGGTCTTGAAGACCTGACGGCTCTCGCCGTCCTCGGCGTCGTGGGTCAGAAAAACGGTGTTGTCGGCGTGCGCGTCGGCGCGGCCCAACACGCCGCCGGCGATATGGGCCGAGCCCCGATCGCCCTCGAGCCAGATCATCGCCTCGTTGCGCGCGATCGGCGGCTCGCCGCCGGTCTCGGCGCGCGCCGCGGCGCGCAGTGTGAAGGTTTTAAGCGACGCGCGCGCGGCCACGCGGGCAAACAGGCTGGTGAGCGCTTGGCCGGTCTCCGGGTCGACCTGGGCGCGCACGTGATTGAGGACGGCGCCTTCGGCGAGATCGACCTCGAGCACCTGGTTGAAGCGCTCGGCCCCGGGGCCCGACTCGAACAGGCTGAGCGCGCCCTCGGCGGCGATCTCGACCAGATGGCGGACATAAGCCGCCCCAGGGCCGTCGGCCTCGTAGCGCAGATGGATCGGCCTCGGCGCGCCCCCCGTGACCCGGAGCAGGACGCCGTCCTCGACCGCCGCGCCGTTCAAGGCCGCAAACGGGCGCGCAACCGGGGACTGGCCCGCCGCTTCAAGCGCGCCGAGCCGGTCCGCGGCCCAATGCTCCTCGGCGAGCGCGGCCGAAAGCGGCGCGATCTCGACATGCTCGAGGGCGGCGGCGTCCGACAAGTCGGCCCGGAACCGCCCGTTCACGAAGGTCAGCGTCAGCGCGTCGAGCGCGGCGAACGGCCCCGAGCGGGCGGGCGCGGCGCTGGAGCGGGCCGCGCGCGCGAGCGGCGTCACGAGGCGCGCCGGATCGGTGTATCTCCAATATTCGTCGCGGCGCGCGGGCGCGCCCTCGGCGACGAAGCGCGCGGCGGCGGCGGCGCGGAAGCGCTCGGCCCAGGCCGCCCCGGGGCCGCTCTCGAGCGCCGCCGCGGCGAGCAGCGCCTCGGCGTTCAGCTTCTTCTGGTCGGCGATCGCGTTCATGCTCATGGCTCTTTCCGGCTAGAGGCGCGCGCCGCCGCGGCCTCGGGCTGTCGCAATCGGGGCGTCGGCGGGGCCGTCGCGACTGGCCCGCCCCGGCCTCGCCCCAGGGGTAGGAACATCGGGTCCCAGCGGCGCGCCGGGCGGGGGGGAACGGCGGGCCGATCGCCGGCGCGGAGGCGCCAGGGTCGTCGTCGGACCGTCGCCCCCGCGCCGGCCGCGCGGGGTCGCTCAGGCCGCGCGCCCTTTGATTTCGGCGTAGCCTTCCTTTTCGACCTTCAGCGCCAGCTCGGGCCCGCCGGTTTCGACGATCCGCCCGGCCGACATGATGTGCACCACGTCGGGTTGGATATGGTCGAGCAGGCGCTGATAATGCGTGATCACCAGAAAACCGCGGCCCGCGTCGCGCAGGGCGTTCACCCCTTCCGAGACCAGCTTCATGGCGTCGACGTCGAGCCCGCTGTCGGTCTCGTCCAGGATGCACAGCCGCGGCGCGAGCACCGCCATCTGCAGGATTTCGTTGCGCTTCTTCTCGCCGCCCGAAAAGCCCACGTTCACCGAGCGCTTGAGCATCTCGGGGCTGATGTCGAGCGCCTTGGCTTTTTCGCGCACGAGTTTCAAGAAATCGCCCGCCGACATCTCGGTCTCGCCGCGAGCTTTGCGCTGGCTGTTCAGCGCCTCGCGCAAGAACGTCATGTTGCCGACGCCCGGGATCTCGACCGGATATTGAAACGCGAGGAACAGGCCCGCGGCGGCGCGCTCGTCGGGCTCCATGTCGAGCAGATCGTGGGTTTCGCCGTCGGCGGTCAATTGCGCCGACCCGTCGGTCACCTCATAGCCGTCGCGCCCCGCCAGAACATAAGAGAGCGTGGACTTGCCTGAGCCGTTCGGCCCCATGATCGCGTGCACTTTGCCCGCTTCGACGGTCAAATCGACGCCCTTCAAGATCTGAGTGTCGGGCTCTTCTTCAAGCCGCACATGCAGATTTTGGATCTTGAGCATTGGTCGGTTCCTCTAAAAAGTTCCGGCGCGCGGGGCGCGCTGATTATAAGCTCAGAGAAGGGCTCCGCGCGGACCCGCCAGCCGGCGCCGCGGGCGACCAGCCGCGGGCGAAGGCGGCGGCGTCGCGGCCGGCGCGGGCCGAGCGCGTCAGCCGACCGAGCCTTCAAGGCTGATCGCGACCAGCTTCTGGGCCTCGACGGCGAACTCCATCGGCAGCTCCTGCAACACCTCCTTACAGAAGCCGTTGACCACCAGCGCCACGGCCTGCTCTTCGTCCATGCCGCGCTGACGGCAATAGAACAGCTGATCCTCGTCGACCTTCGACGCCGTGGCTTCGTGCTCGACCCGGCTCTGGTTATTCTTGCACTCGATATACGGCACGGTGTGCGCGCCGCACTGGTCTCCGATCAACAGGCTGTCGCTCTGGGTGTAGTTGCGGCTGCCGGTCGCTTTGGGGTGGATCGAGACCTGGCCGCGATAGGTGTTCTGCGCCCGGCCGGCCGAAATGCCCTTCGACACGATCCGGCTTTTCGTGTTCTTGCCCAGATGGATCATCTTGGTGCCGGTGTCCGCCTGTTGGGCGTTGTTGGCGATCGCGATCGAGTAAAACTCGCCCTGACTGCCCTCGCCTTTCAGGATGCAGCTCGGATACTTCCAGGTGATCGCCGATCCGGTTTCGACTTGCGTCCAGCTCACTTTCGAGTTCCGGCCCCGACACTCGGCGCGCTTGGTCACGAAGTT
>CAZBIG010000201.1:0-6078 GCA_964491865.1 uncultured Neomegalonema sp.
GAAGCGGACCGGGAAGGAGGCCCCGATGCCCGAGTTCTGCACGGTCGAGCGCGACGGTCGCATCCTCACCGTCACGATCGAGCGGCCGGAGGTGATGCACGCGCTGCATCCGCCGGCGCACCGCGAGCTGGAGAAGGTCTGATGCATCCCGCCTATTCGGTCATCTTCTTCACTGTCGCGTCCGGGGCCGGCTTCGGGTTGTTCATCTGGCTGGGCCTGGCGCCGTTGGCGGGGGCCCCGCCCGAGGGCGGGTTCGCCTGGGCCGGCTTCGTCCTCGCGTTTTTGCTGTCCGTCGCGGGGCTGCTGTCCTCGACCCAGCATCTCGGCCATCCGGAGCGCGCCTGGCGGGCGTTCACGCAGTGGCGCAGCTCGTGGCTGTCGCGCGAGGGCGTGCTGGCGGTCGCGACGCTCGGGCTCGGCGGTCTTTACGCGCTCACCGCCTTGTTCGGCGGCGGCGCCTCGACCCTGCTCGGTCTGCTGACCGCGGCGGGGGCGGCGGCGACCGTCTACGCCACCGCGATGATCTACGCGCAGCTGCGCACCGTGCAGCGGTGGCGCACGCCCTGGACGACGGCCTGCTATCTCGGTTTCGCGCTGGCGAGCGGCGGCGTGTTGTACGCGCTGGCCGAGGCGGGGTTCGCCGAGCGGGCGGGCGGCGGCGCGCCCTCCGTGTTGTTGGCGACGGTCGCGCTGGCGGCCGCTTGGGGCGCGAAGCTCGTCTGGTGGGCCGAGGGCGACGCGGCGCCGCCGCTCTCGACGCCCGAAACGGCGACCGGCCTCGGCCCGATCGGGCGGGTGCGCCTGTTCGAGGCCCCCCATACGAGCGAGAACTATCTGCTGAAAGAGATGGGCTACCGGATCGCGCGCAAACATGCGCGCAAGCTGCGGCGCCTGGCGCTCGGCCTCGGGGGGCTCGCGCCGGCGGTGTTGACGCTGGCCGCCGCCGCGCTGCCCGCGCCGGCGCTCTGGCTGACGCTGGCGGCGCTGGCGCATCTGGCGGGCCTGCTGGCCGAGCGCTGGCTGTTCTTCGCCGAGGCCGAGCATGCGGTGATGACCTACTACGCCCGCGAAAGGATGTGAGGATGGCCGTGCGGCCGACCAAGATCGATTGGTCCGCCTTCACGCAGGTTCAGCTGAAGCCCGCGGCCTCTTGGCGCGGCCTCGTCACCAAAGACACCCTGCGCGCCGATCTGATCGCCGGGATCACCAACGCCACCGTGGTGCTGCCCCAGGGCGTCGCTTTCGCCGCGATCGCCGGGTTGCCGCCCGAATACGGCCTGTACACCGCGATGATCACGCCGGTGATCGCGGCGCTGTTCGGTTCGTCGCTCGTGATGATCTCGGGACCGACGACGGCGATTTCCGCGCTGGTGTTCGGCGCCCTCAGCGGCGCGTTCGAGCCCGGCTCGCCGATCTACATCCAGCATGTGCTGCTGCTGACGCTTCTGGTGGGGCTGATCCAGATCGCGCTCGGCCTCGCCAGTCTCGGGCGCCTGGTCGCCTTCGTCTCCTATTCGGTCATGCTCGGCTTCACCGCGGCGGCGGCGTTGCTGATCGCGGTCGCCCAGTTCGCCGACGCCATGGGCGTGACGGTCGCGAAAGGCGGTTCCGTCGTGGAGCGGATCACGCGGGCCGCGGCGGCGGCGCCCGAGGCCAATTGGCGGGCGATGGCGATCTGCGCCGCGGCGCTCGGGATCGCGGTCGTCGTCCGCCAAATCCGGCCGCGCGCGCCCAATTTCATCTTGGCCTTGATCGGCGCGGGGGTGCTGGGCTGGCTGATCGACGCCGAGGCGCACGGCGTGCGGACCGTCGGCGCGCTGCCGTCGATCCTGCCGAGCTTCGCGCCGCCCGTGGCGAACTTCGACACGATCGCGGTGACGGCCGAGGCGGCCTTTGCGGTGGCGCTGATCGGCCTGCTCGAAGCGATCTCGATCGGGCGCGCCTTCGCGTTCAAGACGAACAAGCCGTTCGACGCCAATCAAGAGATCGTCGGTCAAGGGCTGTCGAATTTCGTCGGCGGTCTGTTTCAGGCGTATCCGGGCTCGGGCTCGTTCACGCGAACCGGCGTCAACTACGAGGCGGGGGCGAAGACGCCGATGTCGGCGATCTTCTCGTCGCTCTGCCTCGTGCTGCTGCTGTTCGCGATGGCGCCGCTGATGGCGCATATTCCGATCCCGGCCCTCGCCGGCATCATTTTGTACGTGGCGTGGAAGCTCGTGCACTTTCACGAGATCAAGGAAATCTTTCAGTCTGACGCGGCCGAGCGCGCGATTTTTCTGGCGACCTTCTTCGCCGGCGCGCTGGTGGGGCTGGATTTCTCGATTTATGTCGGCGTGATCTTGTCGCTGCTGATCTTCCTGGGCAAATCGGCGCGGCCGACATTGGCGATCAGCGCGCCCGATCCGGATGGCGTGTTCTACAACGCGCAGGTCTATGGGCTGCCGGAATGCCGTCAGATCGTGATCAGCCGGCTGGATGGCCCGCTCTATTTCGGGTCGGTCGAAAGCGTCGAGCGGGCGTTCCGCCGGATCGAACAGCAGCGCCCCGAGCAAAAGCACATGATCCTGGTGCTGAAGGGCGTCGGCGACATCGACTTGGCCGGCGCGACGGCGTTGGTCGCCGAGGACAAACGCCGCAAGCGCCGCGGGGGCGCGCGTTACATCGTCGCGCGCTATCCGCCGCTGGTGAAGCGGCTGCGAAAGCTGAGCGTTCTCGATCAGATCGGCGACCATCAGCTGTTCGCGCGCAAAGGCGACGCGATCGCGACGGTCACGCAATGGATCGAGGACGATCCGTGCCGCGGGTGCGCCGTTCGGGTGTTTCGCGAGTGCGCGGGGCGCCCGGGAGGGGCGGATGCGCCGGCCTCCTGAGGGAGGGGGCGGCCCTGAAAGCGGGGTTTCGGCCCTGAAAGCTCGACCGATCACGCAACCGTCGGTTTCCTCGCGCGGCGATAACGCTAGTGTGCCACGCCGGGCCGGCGGGCGAGCGCGGCGCGCTGGCGCGCGCGCCGCCGGCCGGCTGACGAACTGGGAGGACAAAATGAGAGTGTTTTCGATCGGTGTCGCCGTCGTCGCGGCTTTGAGCGCCGCCTCGGCCGGCGCGCAGGACCGCGCCGGTTGGCCCGAGAGCTTCACCACCGGCACCGCGTCGCAGGGCGGCACCTATTTCGCCTATGGATCGGGTTGGACGAACTTGGTCGCCGAAGAGCTCGGCCTTTCGGGCGGCGTCGAGGTGACGGGCGGACCGGGGCAGAACATGGCCTTGGTGCACACCGGCGAGGCCGCGTTCGGCATGACCACGATGGGGCCGGCCCGCGATGCGCTCGAGGGCAAGTTGCCGATCGCGCCCGGGGTCAAGCTCGATAAGGCGTGCGCCATGTTTCCGATGTATCAGACGCCGTTCTCGGTGACCGCGCTGTCCTCGTCGGGGATCGCGTCGATCGCGGACATTCCGGCCGGCGCCAAAATCGGTTTCGGCCCCGCCGGGTCGACCTCGGACACCTATTTCCCGCTGATGCTCGAGACCCTCGGGGTCGAGTTCGAGCGGCGCAACGGCGGTTGGACGGATCTGGGCGGCCAGCTGCAGGATGGTCTGATCGACGTCATCGCCTTCGCCGCCGGCGTGCCGGTGCCGGCGGTCAGCCAGCTTGAGGTGCAGACCGACGTCAATATCATCGAGTTCACCGAAGAAGAGCAAAAGAAGTTGCTCGAGACCTTCCCGGTCTCGCCGTTCGAGATCGCTGCGGAAACCTATTCCACCCTGTCGGCGCCGGCCCGCTCGGTGTCGATGTGGAACTTCGCGATTGCGAACTGCGATTTGCCCGAAAGCTTCGTCTACGCCGTCACTGAGGTGGTGATGTCCGACAACGCGCGGATGGTCTCGATCCACAAGGCGGCGCGCTCGACGCTGCCCGAGAATTGGGACAAGAACACGTTCATGAACTGGCATCCCGGCGCGGCGAAGTGGTTCAACGAAAACGGCGCGTCGATCCCAGACACGTTGATCTACGGCGGCTGACCGCTTTTGCGGTTTTCTCGCTCTTGCTGCGTCGAGCCGCGCCCTCGCCGGGGCGCGGCTCTATTTTCGCGCGCGCTCGCTGGATTGTTTCTTGACCGCGGCCGCCACACCTGACGCTTAGCGGCGTCAGTCGGGTTGGACGACGCCGCGCGGGCGCAACAGACGCGGCGGCGCGAGACGCGTCGCGGCCCGCCAGGGCGCTTCTCGGGAGGAACGACATGTCGGACGCGAATGCGGCGCAGGGCGCCAAGCCCGAGACCGAAGCGGACCGCGTGCTGGCCGAGGGCGTCGACGATGATCTGGTCGAGGCCAACCGCCGCCTGTTCTCGGGAAACGCCTACCGCCTGATCGCAGGCGCGGCCATGGCCTATGCGGCGTTCCACATGGTCGCGCTGAACGGGGTGTCGATCAGCGAGCTGACCGGCGGCGTGGTGACGCTGCCGTTCCTGCCCAGCCTGCCCTTGGAGACCTGGAACTTCCGCATCGTCCACGTCGCCGGAGCGCTGGCGCTCGGCTTTCTGCTGTTCGCCGGGCGCAGCTTTCCGCCGAGCGCCGATCGCGAGATCCGGTGGCCCGCCTTCATCGCTTACGCCCTGGCGGCGGCGGCGGCGGCGGCGCTGGGCGCGGCCCTGTGGTTCGCGCTCCAAATCTCGAACGGGAAGACATGGAGCGGGCTCGATCCCGCCATCCGGTTCAATGAAACCTGGGTTTACGGCGCGCCGCTGCTGGCGGCGACCTTCGGCGGGGTCGTGTTGTCCTGGGTTCATGGGCGGCGGCGCGACGGCTTCGCGGCGCCGGATTTCGTGCTGGCGATCGCCGGCGCGGCGGTCGCGGCGTATCTGATCACGATCTACGGCACCCTGATGCGCAACGCGACCGGGACGCCCTTCGCGCCCATCGGCATCTCGCTGGCGGCGGTGGCCGGCGCCGCGCTGATCCTCGAGCTGACGCGGCGCGTGGCGGGCTATGCGCTGGTGGTCATCACTTTGATTTTTCTCGGCTACGTGTTCGTCGCGCCGTATTTGCCCGGCTTTTTGAACGCGCCGCCGATCGGATGGCAGCGGTTCTTCAGCCAAGTCTACACCGACGCCGGTGTACTGGGGCCGACAACAGCGGTTTCTTCGACGTACATCATTCTTTTTATCATCTTCGCAGCCTTTCTTCAGGCGTCGAAGGTCGGAGACTACTTCGTGAACTTCGCGTTCGCCGCCGCGGGCCGGTCGCGCGGCGGTCCCGCCAAGGTGTCGATCTTCGCCTCGGGCCTGATGGGCATGATCAACGGCACCTCGGCCGGCAACGTGGTGGCCACCGGCTCGCTGACCATTCCGCTCATGAAGAAGGTCGGCTACCGCAAGCAGACCGCCGGTGCCGTCGAAGCGGCCGCCTCGACCGGCGGCCAAATCATGCCGCCGATCATGGGAGCCGGGGCCTTCATCATGGCCGAGATCACCGGCATTCCTTATCTTGAGATCGCCGTGGCCGCGATCATCCCCGCGATCCTGTACTTTGTTTCGATCTATTTCATGGTCGATTTCGAAGCCGCGAAGCTCGGGATGCGCGGCATGCGAGAGGACGAGCTGCCGGACCTGCGGCGGATGCTGGCGCAGATCTATCTGTTCATTCCCATCATCATCCTGATCGCGGCGCTGTTTTTGGGCTATTCGGTGATCCGCGCGGGCACTTTGGCCACGGTCGCGGCGGCGATGGCGAGTTGGCTGACGCCGCACCGCATGGGCGTCGGCGCGATCGTCAAAGCGTTCGAACTCGCCGGCGTGATGTCGATCCAGATCATCGCGGTCTGCGCCTGCGCCGGAATCATCGTGGGCGTGATCTCGTTGACGGGCGTCGGCGCGCGGTTCTCGAACGTGCTGCTCGGCTTGGCGGGCGTGTCGCAGCTGCTCGCCCTGGTGTTCGCGATGGGCATCGCGATCATCCTCGGCATGGGGATGCCGACCACGGCGGCTTACGCCGTCGCCGCGTCGGTCGTACCGACCGGCATCGCCTCGCTGATCGAACCGACGCTACACGACTACGCGGATCCGGACCGCACGTCGCGTCAGA
>CAZBIG010000202.1:0-6074 GCA_964491865.1 uncultured Neomegalonema sp.
GCTATTGAGACTTGTTCTCAGCTCGACCGCCGACCAGTGCCGCGATTTCCGAACGCCGCATCCGGATCCAAGATTTTTCGAAATCTCAAAATGATCTCTCTAAAAAATATTGAAACATCTTTCGATAAAGCGCCCCCACCCAGAAATAAAATCCTTCAATAATCGCGTCGCTTCAGACGTTTGGCGCGATATTTTCTCTGAAACCACTTCAGAAAGGGATTTATTCTGAGCCGTGACAAAACATAGTCCAGAACTCCCGCGAGCATCTTTTCAAACTTCGCCAAACGCTTTAAAAAATACGCGGGGTTCAGGGGCGACTCGATATGCCGGAGCGCAGCGTGGCGCGCCGACGGATCATAGGCAGCCCACAGGGGGGAGAGCCGCATGGCCATCGTCATCGCAGACAGTGAATTCAACCTGCTCGCGCTCGACTTCTCAGACATCGTCTTTGAAGCGGTCCAGATCAACGCGTTCAGCGACGCGTTTTTGGTCGACTACGGCGACAGCGGGGACTTCTTCCTCGGGACCGGTTTCACCTATGACGCCGAGGGGATCCCGACGGGCGGCACCGTGACGACCTACGGATTCGAGTTTCCGGTCGGCTCCGTGGCGTTCGCGATCAGCGAGCTGAACGTCCCGGCCGTCAGCATCGTCGACGCGGCGCTCACCGAAGACGCCACGGACGATCTGACCGTGATCGTCGGAGCGTTGAGCGGCGACGACATCTTCAGCCTGTCCAGCGAGGACGACGTGGTCGGCGGTTTCGACGGAAACGACTTCATGGAGCTGCGGGGCGGCAGCGACCTGGCCGACGGAGGCCTCGGCGCCGACACCATCAACGGCCAAGCCGGCGACGACTTCATCTTCGGCGGCGACGGCGACGACTCGTTGAACGGCGACGCGGGCCGCGACGAGCTTTACGGCGACGCCGGCGACGACACCATCATGGGTCAGGGCAGCGGCGATTCGATCGAGGGCGGCGACGGCGGCGACCTGCTGATGGGCCTCGCCGGCTTCGACACGATCAGCGGCGGCGCCGGGAACGACACGATCGAGGGCAACGGCGAACGCGACACCCTCTACGGCGCAAGCGGCGTCGACCGCGTGCTCGGCAACACCAAGGACGACGTGATCTTCGGCGGCTTCGACGACGACACCGTCTCGGGCGGCAACGGCAGCGACCGCGTCTCCGGCGACCAAGGCGACGACCGCGTCTTCGGCGGCGGACAGCGCGACACGCTGTTCGGCGGCGACGGCGACGACACCATGTTCGGCAATTTCCTGCCCGACGAAGTTTATGGCGGCGACGGCCTCGACTTCATCTCGGGCGGCGGCGGCGAAGATACGCTCGACGGCGGGGCCGGGAACGACACGCTCCGCGGCGACCCCGACGGCCGCGCCGGCGCGCCCTTCCAGGACGTCTTCATGGTCTCGGGCGGCATCGACGAAATCGTCGATTTCGAAGACGGCGTCGATCGGATCGGCGGGGTCACGCGAACGCAATTCGACAACGCCTTCCTCCTGCCGCTCGACAATGACCTGACGATCCAGTTTACCGGCGTCGGAAGTTTGTTCATCGAAGACGGCGTCGGCTTGATCACGGCCGACGATTTTATCTTCGACTGAGCGGCCGGACCTGCAAACGGCTGCGCGGCGCCGAGGCCGCGGGCGTCGGAAGACGCGGGTTCCGAGGCGGGGATTTCGAGGCGGGGGTTCCGAAGCGGGGGTGCTGAGGCGGCGGTGCGGAGGCGACAGTGCGAATGAGAGCGCGGCGCGGCGCAGCCGAAAGCGCCCGCTTGGCGGTCCTCTCGGCGGCCTGCCTGGGCCCCTGCTTGGGCGCCTGCCTGACGGCGCTGACCGTGGTCGGGACCGCGTTCCCGACCCATGCTCAGCAAGACGCGTCGGCCGGCAACGCCGCCGAGAAGAGCGCCGCCGAGAAGAGCGCCGGCGGGGGCGGCGCGCCCGCCGCGCCCCCCGAACGCAACTGGCTGGTCTCCTGCTCGAACGCCTCGGCGGACGGCGAAATGCTGTGCCGCATGACCCAGCGCGGTGTCGTCGCCGAAAGCGGTCGGCAGGCCTTCGCCATCACCCTGGCGCGGCGCGGCGCTGACGGCGAGATCGCCCTGCTGATCGCCGCTCCGCATGGGGTGCTCTTGCCCAAAGGGGTTGCGCTGTCGGTCGACGGGGCGGCGCAGGGCCGCCTCGCCTTCCGCGCCTGCGACGCCCGCGCCTGTCTCGCCACCGGCGTCGTCTCGCCCGAATTGCTGGCGGCGTTCCGCGCGGGGACGGACCTCGAGCTGGGCCTCACCGCCCTCGACGGCCGGGTCTTCACGTTGAAGGGCACGCTGATCGGTTTCAGCAAAGCCTTCGACAGCTTCGTCTTCTAGCCGCGCTTCGGACCCCCGCCGGCCCGCGCGCCGAGACGCGCGGGCTCAGGGGCAGGCGCGCGACAGCCGAACGGTCCCCGCCTGGCCGCCCAAGGCCGCCGGTTCATAGGCCGCGGGCGCGCCCACCGGATCGAGCGCGACGCCCCGATCGGTCCGCGTCCCGAGATCGTCGCGGAACGCCAGCTGAGAAGCCCGGCCCGCGCGCTGCGGCGCGCACTGGTTCTCGAGCACCTCGCCGGCGTTCACAAACGCCTGAGGCAGGTCGACCTCCGGATCGCCGAACTCGGTTTCGGGCAGCACCAGAGGCTGATCCGTCGCGATCACGCTCGCGGTGTCGAACACGGCGATCTCGGCGTCCAGCAGCAGCAAACCCGCGACCCCGCCCAACGCCTCGACCCGGCTCTGCTGCAGCACCACCCCGTCGAACGGGTCGGCGACCTCGGCCGCCAGCACGAAGAACACGTCGCGGGTCAGCGGCAGTTCGGCGAAGGTGTCGGGCGTGATCGCGCCCAAGGTCAGGGGCGCCGCCTCGACCGAACGCGCGATCGAGATGACGCCGCCCCGAGGCTCGGCTGACTGGTTCGAGGTGGTGATCTCGGACCCGCGAATGACGACGAAACCGTCGTCGCGTTGACGCAGCAGCACGCCCCCGGTCTCGCCGCCTTCGGCGTTGGCGTTGATCCGCGCGCCGTTCGACAGCTCGATGGTGTCGGCGAGGCCGAGGAAGAACCCGCTGTTCGCAGTCGGCCCGAGCGCGTTGGTCGTCGCCTGGCCGCCATCGAGGATCAACTGATCGGCGAAAACCCGAATGCTGGGCGGCAAGTCCGACTGGACGCCCCCGAGCGCGACGGCCGCCACGGTCGCCCCGTCCGAAATCCGCACCGTCCCGTTGGGCGCCTCGAGCAGGATATAGCCGGCGCCCCCGTCGGCCGTGTTGACCGCCGATGTGGAGACCTCGACCCCCGGCCCCGACAACAGAATGTCGCCCTCGAGCGCGACCAGAACGATCGCGCCGGAACCCGCGAAGTCGAAGCTGTTCGACCCGGCCTCGAGACGCGTCTCGCCGCGATAGCGTTGGGCGCCGACCGTCTGAACGAAAACGCCGCCGCCTTGCCCTTCGTCGGTGTTCGACACGTTGACCGACACGTTCTCGAACAGCGCGCTGTCCGCGCTGACGAGGAACTCGCCGCTCAAGTCCTCGAGCGACACCGCGTTGAAACTCGTGTCGACGACCTCAAGCTGAAGCAGGGTCGCGTCGGCCTGGTTGAAGCTGTTGACGATCGCGATGTCGCCCGCGGCGCCGGCGACCGCGCTGGTGAAAACCGTCGAGGACGCGACCCGGCCGCGCTCGGCGGCGAACAGGGCGACGGAGCCGCCGTCTCCGGCGCCGGTCGCCGAAGCGCTGGCGAGCAGCCGCGTGATGTCGAGTTCGGGGCCGCTGATCTGCACGTCGCCCGCGTTCCCGTCCGCCCCCTCGAGCGCCGAAGCGGTCAGGATCACATTATCCAGCCGCACCACGCCCGCGCTGTCGCCCGGAACGCCGAGCACGATGATCCCCGCGTCGCCCGCCCCGAAAGCGTCGACCGAGACCACGGTCGAGGTCAGCGTGAGATCGTCGACCGAGGCGATGTTGATCACGCCCGCGGCGGCCGGGCCGATGCTCTCGGCGAACACCGAAGCGCCGTCGATCACGACGGGCGCCGCCCCGACGGCTCCGCGGCTCGACCCGATGGTCACGCCCGAGGGCGAGACGAGCGCGTCGGCCGGGGTCAGATTGCGGCTTTCCAAATCGCTGTCGACGACCGAGATCGGGCCGGACGCGGAAAGCCTGATCAACGAGGCCCCGGCCTCGGCGTCGCTCGACGCCAGGACCGAGGTCGACCGAACCGCGAGGGCGTCGCCGCCGATGATGTCGACCGTGTTGTCGGCCAGGGGCGGCGCGCCGTCCGAGATGATCACGACGTCGGTCAAAGCGGTGTTCGTCCCCTCGATCGTCACCACGGACTGTCGGCTGAGCGCCCCGGTCTCGCCGTTCAGCCGAAAAGCGTCGCCGCCGATCACGCCGATGTCGCTTGAAACGAGGTTCACCCCCACCCCCGTCAGCGAGACGGTCGCCGTGTCGGTCGAGCCGATGATTTGCGAGCGCGCGCTGGACAGGCGCCCGGACGCGGTCAGCCGAACGGTCGCGTCGGTCGCGCCGAACAGCAGCGCCGTGTCCTCGAGCGTGATGTTCTCCGCGCTCAGGGCGAGGTCGCCGGTCACGCCGTTCAGCCCGGCGGGACCGATCAAGCTGATCCGGCCGCCCCGAACCGACAGTTCTCCGCGCAGCAGGTTTTGCAGTCCCGCCTGAGGGGCGACCGTTCCCACGCGATTCGTGACGATCGTGTTCGACCCCACGGCGGTCAGGCCGAGGTCGAAGCCGGTCACGGGCGTGCTCTCGATCTCGAAGTCCTGGAGCGTGATATCGCGCGCGATGATCTGGGCGTCGGCCAAATCGAGAGGGGCCGACGCGCCCGCATCGCCGGCGAAAACGACGTCTCCGGAACCTCCGGCGGTCGAGTTGAAGGCGAAACCGAACAGTTCAAAGCCGAGCAACGCCGCCGCGTCTTCGGGCGAGATCGTCTCGACCGCGTTGGCGGGCGCGCCCGGAGGCGCGTTGAAGATCAACTGGTCCGCCGTGACGAGGCGCACGCCGCCGCCCGGCGCGCCCGGCGACCCGACGGTCTCGAACGCGGCCCCTTCGATCACGGTCAGGCCGGCGGCGTTGGCGATCGTCAAGTCGGCCGGCGCCCCGACGCCCGCCACCGTTCCCGCGATCTCGGACGGCGCGCCGCCGACGCCGCCGCTCGTGACGCGCACGATCTGCTGCTCGACCCCGTCCGCCGCCTCGAACGCGACCCGGCCGCCCGCGCCGACGTCGAGCCGAGACAGGCTGTGCAACTGGTTCGGGCCGGCCTGGTCTCCGCCCGAGACGGTCGCTTCGGTCCCGCCGCCCGAGACCGACAACACCGACGCGGTCGAGCCGTCGAGCGCCACGTCGAGCGGCGCCCCGCCGAGGAAGCCGAACGCCTCGGGCGCCGCCACGTCGAAAGTGCTCGGCGGGCTCGGGGCCGTCGCGCTGAACCGGGTTCCGTCCTCAAGCCGGATCTCGTCGGCGTCGGCGAAGCTGGCGGCCCCGGGCACGTCGATCACCGCGCCCTCGCCGATGGTCACGCCGTTGGGATTGATCAGAAACAGATTGGCGTCCGGGATTGTCACCCGCACCGTCCCGTCAATGGCGCTCGCGCCCGATCCGGTCACCCGGTTGATCACGTTGCGAACGCCCGCGCCCGAGTTCTCTTGAAACTCGACGGTCGCGCCGGAGGGCACGTTGAACCGCTCGAAGCTGTGAAACTGGTTCCGGCCGGCGATGACGCCGCCGTCGATCACGGTGGTCGCGCCGCGGGCGTCGAGACGCGTCGGGGTCGAGCCGTCCACGGCGACCTGAGCGGCGGCGGGCCCGACGACCAGCGCGGCGACCGCCGCCCATGTCGCGCCCCAGGTCGCGCCCCAGGTCGCCCCCCAGGTCGCCCCCAAGTTCGCCCCCCACGTCGCCGCTTCTGTCGCCGCCTCTGTCGCCGCCCGCCCACCGGACCGCCCCCCGTACCGCCTCCCGAACCGCCCCCCGGACCGCCCACCGGACGCCCC
>CAZBIG010000203.1:0-6062 GCA_964491865.1 uncultured Neomegalonema sp.
AAGCTCCTCGTGGACGATGAAGGCCTCGAACCACCCGAGCCCGCGTCCGCCGAGACCCTGACCTAAACCCCGGGCTGCGCGGCGTCGGTCTGCGCCAGCGTGGCCGGATCGGTCGCGCGCCGGCGGGGCCGCGCGGCCGCGTCCGTGGCGCGCGGCGCGCGCGCGAGGCCCGCAGCGCGGTCGGGCGGGGTCATGAGCGCGCCTCCTCGAAGCCGTCGGCGACGCCGTCGGTCCATTCGCCCACGCGCGCCAGATGGTCATAATCGCCCGCATAGGTCAGATGCTCGGGTCGGGCGCGCGACCGGTAGCCGAGGGCCGGATCGGCGTAGGCCGAACAGAGCCGCGCCAGCCCGGCCAGCGCCGCGTCGGCCGCGGCCGTCTCCTCGCCCTCGAACAGGGGCTTGCGCTCGCCGCCTTTCCGCCCGCCGCTGAGCGCGAGATAGGCGATTTCGGCGACCGGGCCGGGCCCCGCGGACAGGCCGCCGGCCCCGTCAAAGGCGGTGCGCGCCAGCATGGCAGCTTCGAGCGGCAATTGCTTGGCGAAATGAGCCACCTGGTTCGCGGTCGGCGGCGCGCCCGATTTGAAATCGTAAAGCGCGAAGCGGCCGTCCCGACGGCGGTCGATGCGGTCGGCCTGCGCGGTCAGCGTCACCGGCCCGAGCGCCGTGTCGATCGCCAGCTGGGCGGCGGCTTCCAGCGCGGCGGGGCCGCCCGTCGCCCGGCGCGCGGTCTCCTCCGCGAAGTGCCAGTCGCGGATCTGCAGCGCCCGGGCCCGCCAAAACGCGTGGCGCATCGGCCAGGGCTCGATCGGCGCTAACGCCTCGGTCACGATCGCGTCGTACAGGCTCTCGGCGTCTTCGGGGGGCCAGGTCTCGAGCGTCTGGCGGGCCAACTGCTCGACGATCCGGTGCAGGGCCTGGCCGCGTTCGCGCGCGTCCGGGGCTTCTTCGAGATCGGGCAACGGGCGCAGCCGCAGCACCCGTTTGGCGTAGAGCGCGTAGGGGTCGCGGATCAGGGTCTCGACGTCGGTCACCGACAGGGTGCGCGGCCGGGCGGCGACCGGCGGTTTCGGAGCGGGCCGCGCGGCGGGGCGGCGCGCCTCGGGCGCGAGCTGATCGACAGGATCCAGACGGTCGGCCAGCGCCAGCCACTCCGCGCCGCGCGCGCGCATCGCCGCCAACGCGTCGGGCGCCACGCCTTCGAGCAGCGTGGTCAGCCGCAGCAGCCAGCGCGAAGCGACCGTTGGGGCGCCGTCCTGTTTCCGCGTGCGCGACAAGACCGCCGTCTCGGCCATTGCGGCTTGGAAAAAGTCGTGCGCGGACAGCCCGATACGGCTCTCCAGAGGCGGCAGGCCGAGCGCGGCGCGCATGTCGCGGCTGATCCAAGGGTCGGGCTCTTCGGGCTTCGGCCAGACGCCTTCGTTCAATCCGGCGATCGCCACGACGTCGGCCGACAGCATCCGCGCCTCGAGCGTGCCGAGGATCGCCACCCGAGCGTGCTGGCCGAACGCCTCGCGCACGCTTTCGCCGGCCATCAGCTGCTTGAGCAACAGCGGATAATCCGCCGGGGCGAGCGGGCCGAAATCTTCGGCCGCCCTCAGCGTTTTCCACAGGAACTTCTGCAGCGTCTCGCCCGCTTCGCGCGCGAACAGCTCAGACCTCTCGGTCCCGGGCGGCAGCGACAGCGCGGTCGCGGCCTCTTCGTGCGCTGCCAGAATCTCTGTCAGATCAGGCGCTTCGGCGCTCAGAGCGGCGTCAAGCGGGGCCAGGCGCGCCAGCAGCGCGTCGAACCAGGGGCCGAGATCCGGCGTGGACCCGGCCGCGGCGACAGGCGCCTCGGGGCCGCCGGTCGGATCGTCCACAGGCGCGTCCACAGTTCCGTCTGTGGACCCCCGGGCCGCATCCTCTCGGTCGGCTTCCTGATCGACCTCCTGGTCGACCTCTTGGGCGGCCGTGCGCAGCGCGTCCGGGCCCGTCGCGCCGCGCCCGGCCCGCAGAACGCGTCGCTCGAAGCGGCGGGCGGCGCGTTGGTGCGCGCCCCGCTCGTAGCCCGCGAAGCACAAAGGATGCTTCAGCAGGCTCAGCAACGGGGCCGGCGCGTAGCCCGACAGAACCGTCTCGCAGACCAGCGTGAAGAAGACGCCCGGCGGGGTCAGGGGCAGCGGCCGGCCGCCGGAGTCGTCGGCGTTGACGCCCCAGCGCCGCAGCTCGGCCGAGACCCGGCGCGCGAGCGTCCGGTCCGGCGTGATCAGCGCCGCCTTTCGCCCCGGCGTCTCGATCGCCTCGCGCAGCGCCAGAGCGATCGCCGCGGCCTCTTCCCGCGGGCCGGGCGCTTCGATCAGGGTCAGGCGCCCGGTCGCGCCGGCGGCTTCGGCGGCGAGCGGCTCGGCCGCCTCGCGCCACGCGTCAGTCACCGGCGCCGGACGCAGCGCTTGGGCGAACAGGCGGGCGCGGGCCGCCCCGTGCGGTCTTGGATCGGCGCGCCAGGGCCGCACCGCTTCGGGGGCGACGCCGATCCGCTCGAGCAACCCCGCGAGAAGCGCTTGCGGATGCTCGGGCGCCGCGCCCGAAACCAGGGTCTCCCGGGTCCGCACGTCCATCTCGGCGTCGAAGCCCGGCAGGACCACCGCGCCCTGGGGCAGGGCCGCCGCCAACGCGATGAACCAGGCCGACGCGTCGCGAGATCCGGTCGACCCGGCCACGATCAGCGGGTTCCGCCGCGGCTTCGCGCCCCAAAGATCGGCGAGCGCCGCGACCACGCGACGGGTCCGCGCCTCGGGGTCGATCTTGCCTTCTTCAGCCAGGATGCGCGGCCAAACCTCGCGCACGATGTCGAGGAAGCGTTTTGAACGCGCCCAGTGCTCGGCGTGGCGGTCGGCGGCGATCTCGTCCAGGCGGTCGAGCGACACGCCCTCCTGATGGGCGGCGCCTAGCAGCGCGGCCAAATCCGCGGCGAGCGCCGGCGCCACGGCCGGCGCGGCCAGCGAGGGGTCGATCTCGAGCAGCCGCCGCACGAGCCGGGTCAGCAGCAGCAGCCGTCGACCGCTCTCGATCGCGGGCGGGGCGTCGCAGGGCAGGCGCGGATCGGACCCCAGCCCGTCGAGCGTGCGCAGCCGCGGCCCGAGCGCCGCCCCGCCGTTGGCCGCGACAAAGGCCGAACGCAGGTCGCGGGCCGCGCGTCGGGTCGAGACCACGATCTCGACGTCGGCCAGCGCTTCGGGTCCCGCGCCGCTGCGGGTCAGACGGTCGAGGACGCCCTCGGCCAAGCTTTTCGCGAAGGGCAGACCCGGCGGGATCGAAAAGGCCCGCGGTCCAGGCTCGGGAAACAAGCGGAGCGGTTCAGCGTGCGGCACGGGGCCCCTTTCGCAATCGCGGTCGACGCGCTGCGCGCCGCAAAAGTTCACGGTTTTGCGCGACGCGGCGTCAGTATCCGAACTTTATTCGAACAAAAACTAAACGCGTTCAATCAGTAGATCATCCTGCGCTTGAGAGCACAAGATCTTCCGCCAGCGCAAGGCCAGGGGGCGCGCCCACATCGACCCAGTCGCCGTCGGCCAAACAGCCATAGGCGCGGCCCTCGGCGATCAGCGCGTCCCAGATCCGGTTCATCGAGAACGGTCCCGACGGCGCCGACGCGAAGGCCCGCGCGCTGATGATTTGGGCGCCGGTGTACACCAGCGGCGCGCTCGGGGCGGTCCCGCGGCGGATCAGCCGGCCGGCGGCGTCGAGCGCGAAGTCTCCGGCCCGGGTGTAGCCGCGCGTTCGCGCGATCGGAATCAACAGCAACAACGCGTCCATCCGCGCCGGATCCCACGCGTCGGCCAAGGGGCCGAGCGCGCGCGGGGCCGACCAGACATTGTCGCCGTTGATCGTGTAAAAGGCCGGGCGGTCGATCAGCGGCAGCGCCGCTTTGGCCCCGCCGCCCGTTTCGAGCAGCTGATCGGTTTCGTCGGACAGACGCAGGTCCAGCGGCCCGCCCGGGGGCCAGGCCCGGGCGCAATGCGCGCGCACCTGGTCGCCAAGATAATGGAGGTTCACCACCGCGCGGCGGACGCCGATCTCGATCAGCCGGTCGAGCGCGCGGTCGAGCAGGCAGCGGCCGGCGACCTCGAGCAGCGGTTTCGGCCGATGCTCGGTCAGCGGCCGCATCCGGGTGCCGAGCCCGGCCGCCAGGACCATGCCGGCGTCGAGCGGTCCGGGCCGGGCCGCCGCGATCGACAGCGCCCCGCCGCTCACGGGCGCGCGCCTTGCGTCGTGTCGAGCAGCGCCCCCGCGAGGCGCATCGCGCCCCCGTCGCGCGCGCCGCCCCGGGCCGTCAGGCGGGCCAGCCGCTCGGGCGTGGGCTCGGGCACGCGGGCCGCGATCAAGGCGCGCAGCCCCGTCAACGCCGGATGGGCGAGATCGCGTTGCAGATAGCCCCAGACGCGCGGAATATGCGCCAGATACCGGGCCTTGCCGTCGCGCAGCCACAGCCGGGCGAAGATGCCGATGATCTTCAGGTTCCGCTGCGCCCCCAGGATCGCGTAGCCCGCGCGAAACGCCGCCTGGTCCTCGGGCGACCCGCCCCGGCGCGCCAGGAATCGCGCCGTCATCGCCTCGGCCAAGTCGGGGGCGACGTCCCGACGGGCGTCCTCGAGCAGCGAGACCAGATCATAGGCCGGATGGCCGGCCAGCGCGTCCTGATAATCGAGCAGCCCGACCCGCCCGGCTCCGGCGCGGCCGGGCAGCCAAATCAAGTTTTCCGCATGGTAGTCGCGCAGCGCGACCACGTCGCGCGCGTCGGCCACAGGCGCGCAGGCCGCGGCGATTTCCGCCATGAAGGCGTCGCGGAGGTCCCGCAGCGCCTGCGGGTCCGGGCGCGCGCTCGCGCCGGGCGTCCACCAGTCGATCGCCAACAGCGCTTCGCGCGCCAGCACCCGCCCGTCATAGGGCCTCACCGGATGTCGGGCGCCCCAGCCCTCGGCCGCCTCGGGCGGGCGCGCCGCGTGCAGATCGGCCAACAGATCCACCGCCGCGCCGTAGAGCGCGGTCTCGTCTTCCGGGCGCGTCGCCGCGACCCGAGCGAACAGGTCGTCGCCCAAATCCTCGAGCAGCAAGAACCCCGCGTCGGCGTCGGCCGCGTAGATCTCGGGCGCCGAGAAGCCGAGCCCGCGCAGAAACTCGGTCAGCGCCGCGAACGGCCGCACGTCCTCGCCCCGTTCGGGGGGCGCGTCCATCAGCACCGCCGCGCCCGGGCCGCCGTTCAGGCGCGCCCGCGCCACGCGCTCGTAGCGGCGGTTCGAAGCGTCGCCGGCCAGCGGCCGTCGGCGCGCGCCGGACCAGCCCGCCCGCGCCAGGAAGGCGTCGGCGGCGCGGGCGCGTTCCTGCGCGCGGGTGGCGTCGCCGTCCGCCGTGCGCTGCTGATCCGTCATGCCCGTCCCTCTGGCGTCGCGCGCCGCGCGGGCGATCCCCGCCCCGGCGTCAAACCGCTTCGGCCGCCGCCGCGAGCGCCTGTTCCCACCCCGGGCCGACCGGGGTCAAGGTCAAGCGTCGGCCCGCGCCCGCCATCTCGAGCGCCGCCTCGAGCCGCCGGGGCGGCAACGCGCCGACCGCGCGATCGGGCCACTCGATCAGCAGAATGCGGCGCTCGGGCGCCTCGAACAGCCCGAGCTCCTCGATCTCGTCGAGGCTCGACAGGCGATAGAGGTCGGCGTGCCACACTTCGACGTCGTCGAACTCGTAGGTTTGCACCAGCGTGTAGGTCGGGCTGGGCGTCTCCTCGGCGCGCCCCTCCGCCGCCAGACGCGCGGTCAAAAAGGCCCGCGCCAGGGCGGATTTGCCCGCTCCGAGCCCCCCCGACAGGCACAAGGCGTCGCCCGCTCCAAGCGCCCTCGACAGCGCCGCCCCCAGCCGATCGGTGGCGTCGGGATCCGCCAGCGTCACTGTCAGGGCGGACCGCGCCGCGCCGCTCACGCCGGATCCTTTCGGCCCCTGCGGCCCTCATGACCCTCTTGCCCCTCTAGTCCCGCTCGCCCCCCTTGAGCCCCCTGAGCCCCTTGGGCCCCTTGAACCCGTTGGGCCCCT
>CAZBIG010000204.1:0-6051 GCA_964491865.1 uncultured Neomegalonema sp.
GCCGAGCAGCCGAACTTCGCCGATCGCTGAAAAGCCGCTGTGAAGATGGACGCCGCCCTCGATCTGCGCGCGGTCCGCGGCGAGCGCAAAACCAGCCGCATTCTCAAACCGCCCGCCGGTGCACTCGAGGCCGCCGCCGATCCGCGCGCCGACCAGCCGCACCTCCCCCGTCGCCGCGAAGTCTTGACGCAAAAACACGGCGCCTTCGGCGCGGAGCCTGTCTCCCAAAAAACCGCGGTCGAGGCGCGCGCCGCCGAGGTTGAGGGTGCGCAGCCGAGCGTTCAGCACGGTCACGGTGTGACGGAAGCGGCAGCGTCCCAAGAACAGATCGCGCTCAACCGTCGCGCCCTCGAGGTCGAGCGGCTCGCGGATCAGCGCGCCCGACAGCTGGACGCCCTTTTCATGCGGAACGCAGTCGGGGCAGCCGCCGAGGGCGAGGTAGCGGAGGAATTCGGCGCGGACGACGCGATCGAGGCCGGCGTCAGGCTCGGGAACGCCGAAGCCGACCCGAGCGACTTCGCCCGCCCGCACCGCCTCGAACAGCGTTTTTTCGGCCGGGTAGGCTTCGCCGGTCTTTTTGTCATAGAACCGCGCCGCTTCGGGCGTCGCCGGATCGATGTCGCCGAAATCGCTCAGAACCGCCATCGCGCCCTCCCCCGTTGACGCCGTAAACTTTATGCACGGGCGGCGGGGCCGAGAAGCGTCTTCGCGGCGTCTGCGGGGTCGACGGCGTCAGATCCCGCGCAAAAGCGGCATCAGCGCCGCCATTTCCGGCCCGCGCTCGCGCCCCGTCAGCGCCAGGCGGAGCGGTTTGAACAGCGCCTTGCCCTTCCGCCCGGTCTCGGCCTTCACCCGGTCGGTCCAGGCGCCCCAGGTCGCCCCGTCCCAGGGCCGGGGCGGCAGCAGCGACAGGGCGGTCTCGACGAACGCCCGATCCTCGGCGCTTTCATAGACGGGCTCGGCCCGCCCCGCGACGACGTCGGCCCAGATTTTCACATCCGAGAAGGTCTCGATCGCCTCGCGGATCACATTCCAGAACGCGGCCGCGTCCTTCTCAACGCCGAACGCCGCCAGCCTGTCCGCCACCGCGTCGGCCGGCAGCGCGCGCAGCAGCGCCGCGTTCAGCCGGCGCAGCTCCTCGAGGTCGAACCGCGCCGGGGCCCGGCCGAACCGCGCGATGTCGAAGCCGTCGATCAGCGCCGCCGGCGTGGTGCGCGCCTCGACCGGATCCGCCGTGCCGAGCCGGGCCATCAGCGACAGCGCCGCCAGCGGCTCGACCCCCTGCTCCTCGCGCAGACCCTCGAGCGTCAGCGACCCCAGCCGCTTCGACAGCGCCTCGCCCTGCGCGCCCACCAGCAGCGAATGATGCGCGAAAATCGGCGGCTCGGCCCCGAGCGCGCGGATCATCTGGATCTGGGTCGCGGTGTTGGTCACATGGTCTTCGCCGCGGACCACATGGGTGACGCCCATCTCGATATCGTCGACCACCGAAGACGGCGTGTAGAGCCACGCGCCGTCCGCCCGCCGGATCACCGGGTCGGACACCGAGGCGCAGTCGACCGAGGTCTCGCCGCGGATCTGGTCGGTCCAGTCGACCCGCTCGGGATCGAGCTTGAAGCGCCAGTGCGGCCGCCGCCCCTCCGCCTCGTAAGCCGCGATCTGCGCCTCGGTCAGCGCCAGCGCCGAGCGGTCGTAGACGGGCGGTTTGCCCATCGCCAGCTGGCGCTTGCGCTTCAGCTCGAGTTCGGTCGGCGTCTCGTAGCAGGCGTAGAGCCGCCCGTCGGCGCGCCAGCGCTCGGCCGCCGCTTCGTACCGCGCCAGCCGGTCGGACTGGCGCTCGAACCGGTCCCAGTCGAGCCCCAACCAGGACAAATCGCGTTTCGCCGCCTCGACGAACGCCTCGCGCGACCGCTCGGCGTCGGTGTCGTCGATCCGCAGAATGAAGGTTCCGCCGGCTTTGCGCGCGGTGAGCCACGACAGCAACGCGGCGCGCAGGTTGCCGATGTGCAGTTTGCCGGTGGGCGACGGCGCGAACCGGGTGACGACGGGCATGGACGGCCTCTCGTTATGATGTCGCCCGCCGGTTACAGCCTGCGCGCGCCGGCGTCGAGACAGGCCGCGCCGACGCGCCGCGCTTGCGCCCGTTGCGGGCGCGGAACAGGTCAGTTCGCAAATGGTTCTTAAGTGGCGCGTCACGCGCGAGGGCGGCGCGGCCGTCGGCGCGCCATGGCCAAAGACGCCCAATGCGCGATCTGCTTCCAGCCGCTGGATCTCAGCCCCGACGCCGCGACCGGCGAGGCCGGCATCAGCTTGCTTCGGGCAGGCGCCGAGCAAGGATCGGGACGTTCCGCGCGGCTTTGACGACTTGCCCACGCGCTCGAGAAAAGCGTCGGTCTCGGCTGAAGCCCCTCGCCCGCGCCGACCCGCCGGCCCGCCACGCCGACCTTCGGCGGTGCGCGCGCGGCGGCTAGGGCGCCGGGACCGTTCGTCCGGCGCTCGGCCGCGGACGCCGCCGGAACGCCGAGGGCGGCGCGAGGCGCGCGATCGTCTCGCCGTCGCGCGTGATCTCCACCTCGTCGCCCTGCTTCATGCGCTCGATCAGTTCGTTCAAAATCTCCGAAGCGACATGCTCCGGCGTCCGCACCACGGTCATGGCCAATCCTCCCTGCCGGCGGATGAGGATTTCGACCGACGCACGCGCCGCGATCGAGGCCGCCGACATGGGCGCGTCGCCGCTGAACCGTCCCCGGGGCGCGCGCCTCATTAACGCCTTGTTTCGTCGACCAGCCGTCGCCGAGACGCCACGCGGCAGGCTGTCGCAGCGCTCGGCCCGCGCTAGCGGCGGTCGCGAAAGCGGTTGGTGAGCGGATAGCGGCGATCGAGCCAGAACGCCTTTTCGGTCAGTTTCGGCCCCGGCGCCGCCTGATGGCGCTTGTACTCCGACAGATAGATCAAGCGCTCGACCTGCTCGACGGTCTCGCGGTCGAACCCCGCCTCGACGATGTCGTCGATCCCTTGGTCCTGTTCGATCAGCCGCTCCAGGATCGCGTCCAGCTCGGCGTAAGGCGGCAGACTGTCTTCGTCCTTTTGGTCCTCGCGCAGCTCCGCCGAGGGCGGTTTGTCGATCACTCGGGGCGGGATCACCGGGCCGGCGGGCCCTTTCATCCACGGCCTGTGCGTCGCGGAGCGCCAGCGGCAGACCTCAAAAACCCGGGTTTTATAGAGGTCTTTCAACGGGTTGTAGGCCCCGCACATGTCGCCGTACAATGTCGAGTACCCAACCGCCACCTCGGATTTATTGCCCGTGGTCAGCAACAGCGCGCCGGTTTTGTTCGACAAGGCCATCAGAAACAGGCCGCGCAACCGCGATTGCAGGTTTTCTTCGGTCAGGTCGCGCGGCCGCCCCTCGAAAAAGGGCGCCAGCGCCGCCTCCAAAGCGCTAACGCTCGGCCCGATCGGCAACGTGTCGAGCCGACATCCGAGCCGCGCCGCCACCGCCTCCGCGTCTTCGAGGCTCTCGGCGCTCGTAAAGCGCGAGGGCAGCATGACCGTACGGACATGGTCGGGCCCCAGCGCGTCGACCGCCACCGCCGCTGCGAGCGCGCTGTCGACGCCGCCCGACAAGCCGATCAGCGCGTCGGAAAAGCCGTTCTTCCGAATATAGGCCCCGACGCCTGCGACCATCGCGCGGTAATCGGCTTCGACGGCGTCGGGCGGCGTCGCTTTCGGCCCGTCCGCCGCGCGGAACCCGTCCGGCCCCCGCACGAAATCCACAACCAGCTCGGCTTCCTCGAACGCGGGCGCCATCGCGGCGAGCCCGCCGCCCGGGTTCAGCACGAAGCTCTGCCCGTCGAACACCTGGTCGTCCTGCGCGCCCGCCATGTTGAGATAGGCCAGCGGCAGGCCGGTCTCGACCACGCGCGCGACCATGGCGGGCAGGCGCTCTCGGTCATGCTTGTCGCGGCTGTAGGGCGAGCCGTTCGGGGTCAGCAAAATCTCGGCTCCGCTTTCCTCGAGCGTCTCGCACACCTCCGGGCCCCAGGCGTCTTCGCAAACCGGCACGCCGATCCGGACGCCGCGCACCGAGAACGGACCGGGCGCGCCGGCGGCGTAGAGGCGTTTTTCGTCGAACACTCCGTAATTGGGCAGCGCCGCCTTGCGGAACGTGGTCACGATCTCGCCGCGCTCGAGCAGGAACATCGCGTTGTAGAGCGTCGACCGGCCGTCCGGGCCCGCGCGTTCGGCCTCGGGGGCGCCGACGAGCAGCGCTGGGCCGGTCGCCCAGCGCCGCGCGATGCGCTCGAGCGCCGCGCGGCACGCCGCGACGACGGCCGGTTTCAGCACCAGATCCTGCGGCTGATAGCCGATCAGGAACATCTCGGGAAACAGCGCCAAATCGACGTCTTGCTCGGCCGCCCGAGCCGCCGCCGCGTCGATCTTTTCAGCGTTCCCGGCGATATCGCCGACAGTGGGATCGTATTGAGCCAGCAAGACCCGAAACCGATCAGTCACTCGCGTACTCCTCTGCGCGACGCGCGCCCTGCGTCCTTATCGACGGCGGCGTGGTTTCGCCGACCGGGAACGCGCCGCGACCTTGCCTCGATCAGCGTGAACCCCTAACACTCTCGCCCGCAAGCACGGCCTTTGGGCGAGCGTTCTCGTGACGTAGACTGACGCCCGAGGCGTGGACAGGGGGGCGCGAACGGTCCGCCCCGACCAGTGAGGGTTTCATGGCGACGATCTCCGTTCAGACGGGCGCGATATTGGCGATCGCGCTGCTCGCGTCGGCCCCCGCCGTCAACGCCGTCGCGCAAACCGCTGGGCGCGTCTCGGTCATGAAATATGACAATGGCGGCGTCTACGAAGGCGAATTCAAAGACGGCAAGCAACACGGCAAAGGCACTTTCCGCCTGCCCAACGGCTATGAATACACCGGCGACTGGGAAGAGGGCCGGATCGAGGGCAAAGGCGTCGCGAAATACGCAAACGGCTCGGTGTACGAGGGGGCCTTCCTGAACGGCGCGCCGCACGGCCAAGGCACGATCAAATACGCCGACGGCGGCGAGTATTCGGGCGAATGGGTCGAGGGCGTGATCAACGGCCAGGGGGTCGCCAAATACGCCAACGGCATCGTGTACGAGGGCGCGTTCAAAGACAGCGCCCACCACGGCAAAGGCACGATGAAGTCGCCGAACGGCTATGAATACGCCGGCGACTGGATCAACGGGCTGCAAGAGGGCGAGGGCCGCGCCACCTATCCGGACGGGGCGGTGTTCGAGGGGCAGTTCAGCCAGGGCAACCGGCACGGGGTCGGCACCATCACCTTCAAGGACGGCTTCGCGTTCACCGGGTCGTGGAAAGACGGCCAGATTCACGGCAAGGGCAAAGCCACCTACGCGAACGGCGACGTCTACGAAGGCGAGTTTCGCGACGGCAAGCGCCATGGTTTCGGCACCATGAAATACGCCACCGGGGCCGAGTATCGGGGCTATTGGGTCAACGGCAAACGCGGCACCAAAGAGCAGGCTGAGCGTCAGTCGAACTAACGAGTCGCGGCGTATCGCGCGCGCAATTTCAAAGGTGTTCTCGATGACGCGGGCGGCGACGATCGGACGACGGCTTCTCCTTAGACGCCCCTGAGCGCGCCGGGCGATCGGCGGCGCGCGTTCAGGGGACGTTTCGCAGCCGCCGGATCCGATCCTGACAGCGCTCTGTTCGTGGAGACCCCGATGACCGCCTCCCCTACCCCGTCGACGCCTGACCCCTCGACCCCGCCCGCCCCCGACGCCGATCGCGTCCTGATCTTCGACACCACCATGCGCGACGGCGAGCAATCGCCGGGCGCGTCCATGACCCTCGACGAAAAGCTGCAGATCGGCGCGTTGCTCGACGAGATGGGCGTCGACATCATCGAAGCGGGCTTTCCGATCGCGTCGCAGGGCGATTTCGAAGCGGTTCGGGAAGTCGCGCGGATCGTCCGTCACGCGACCGTCTGCGGGCTGGCGCGCGCCAATCCCGGCGCCATCGACCGGTGCTGGGAAGCGGAGCGGC
>CAZBIG010000205.1:0-6028 GCA_964491865.1 uncultured Neomegalonema sp.
GACCGCGTCGTAGAGCTGGAAGTCGCCGACCACGTCCTTGGCGCCGAAAGCCTGAAACTCCAGCTCGCCGCCGGTCTTCTCTTTGATGGTGCCGCACCAGTCCTTGAAGATCTGCAGGCCCGCGCCGCCCGGCCACGAAGTCTGGATCTTCCACGAGGTGGTCTGACCTTGGGCCGTTGCGATGTGCGGGGCCGCCAGGGCGCCCGCGCCGGCGACCGAGGCTCCAACCAAGAACCGACGCCGGGAATTCTGCGTGGACATGCGCTTCTCCCTGAAATTTTGTGTCGCTGCGGGGGCAGCTGCGTGGACAGTATGTCGCGTAATGAGGCGAGGCAACGCTCAATCTTGCGCAGCCGGGCCGGGTCGGCTGCCGGTCGGCTGCGGGTCGGCTGATGCGCCGCGTATGCGCCGATCATGCGGCGATTTCGCCGCGCTCACGCCCGGCGCGCGATGGCGGGATGCGGTCGCGCGCGCTCAGCGCGCCGCTCCGCCCGGGGCGGGGCCGGGCGAATCGGCCAGACCCGACAGAATCGGGCAGTCGGGCCGATCATCGCCGGCGCACGCGGCCACCAGCGCCGCCAGCTCGTCCCGCAGCGCCTGAAGTTCGAAAAGCTTGTTGTCGATCTCGTCCAGGCGCGCGCGCGCCAACCGCTTCACCTCGACGCTTTCCCGGTCTCGGTCCGCGTACAAGCCGAGCAGTTCTCGGCACGCCTCGATCGTGAAGCCGAAAGTTCGGGCGCGGCGCACCAGCGTGAGCTGCGTAAGCGACCGCGCGTCGTAAAGCCGATAGCCGCCGTCGGACCGTCCCGCCGGCCGGACCAACCCGATATCGGCGTAGTAGCGCACCGTTTTCGCGGGCAGGCCAGACGCCTCCGCCGCTTCGCCGATCGTGAGCATGGCGCTCCCCTTGACCTTCCAGCTGCTGGAACGCCTAGCTGGAGACGAGCCGAAGAGAAAGAACGTCTTCATGGTCGCGCTCTCACAAAGTCTCGATATCAATTGGCGGTGCGCGCGCACCTGGGCCCAGGCGCGCGTGAACACCGCCTGGTGTCTCCTCGGCTGCTCGATCGGCGATTTTGGAACGATCTCGTTCTTTCAAGCCACCGGCATTCCCTGGCCGACGCTGGCGATCATGGCGCTGGCGATCGTGAACGGGCTGTTGACCTCGATCGCGCTCGAGACCGCGATCCTGTCGCGCCAAATGGCGATCGGCGACGCGTTCCGCACGGCGATCGGGATGTCTCTGATCTCGATGGTGTCGATGGAGGTCGCGATGAACCTGACCGACGTGCTGCTCACCGGCGGCGCGAAGCTGACCTGGTGGGTGATCGGCCCCATGCTGCTGGCCGGGTTCCTCACGCCGCTGCCATACAACTACTGGCGGTTGAAAGCGCTCGGCAAAGCCTGCCACTGACCCCCTCTCGACGGCTCATGCGGATCGGCCGCGGCGATTGTGACCTTTTAGCGATGGCCGTGTCTTTTGAGTTGACCCTGCGCGCCCGGTCCGCCATAGACGGCCCCGTCGGACAAACACCTGTCCGCAGACCCCGCGCGCGCCACGCGCCCCGCCGCCCAGCCAGAGGAGGTCCGCATGAGCCAGCGACGTTTCGCTCTCGCATTTGATGACGCGCGCCCCCTCAAACGGCGCGGAGAAGGGTGTCGTCCTCACTGACATTCGCGAAATGCGGCCCGTGCGCGGCCGACGGCTCGCCAGCTGTCCGGACGGCGCGCGTCCCGTTGATCCCGGCGCGCCCGTGCGGAGCCTGACCCGTCGGTCGGCGCGCTCGGCGCGAGGCGGCGGCGTGAGTTTGCGCGGACGGCTCTGTTGCAAGGATGCACAGAGTCGAACGGCCGCAACGCGACCGGCGGCTTGGCGGCGTGAGCCGCGCACAACCTGAGCGTGCGCTCTGCGCGCGCCCGCGTCGCGCGCAGAACCGTCGGCGAGCGGTCGGCGCCGGCCCTCTCGGGGGGCTGTCAGAGGGACGCCGCCCAGCGCGCTGCACATTCCGGACCGGTAGCTGAGCAGGTTTAGCGGCGGGCTCTTAATCCGCGTCGACGAGGGTTCGATCCCCTCCCGGTCCTCCATGCGCCGCCCGGCTCGCGCAGCCGGGCGCTGCGTCCTCGGTAGCTCAGGGGTAGAGCGGCTGACCGAAACTCAGCGCGACGGTGGTTCAAATCCACCCCGAGGAACCACACCCCGCCACGCGGAGGCGGAATGGCGACGCAGGAGGCGGCAAACCTCCCCGCAGCGGGTTCGATTCCCGCCCGCGTGTCCAAAATGCGCCCCGGCGGCGCGCGTCGAGCGCCCCGGGGCCGACCACGGCCATGTCGTATAGAGGTGAATATGTCCGGTTGTCTGTCGGAAGACCGGGGTTCGAGTCCCCGCATGGCCGCCAAACCAAAGCTCTCGGTCCAACGCCGCGCCCGAAAGGGCGGCGCGGACCGACCCGGCGTCTCTAGCTTAACGGGAGAGAGCGCGGGCTGACGACGCCCGAAAGTCGGGGTTCGAGTCCTCGGAGACGCGCCAAAAGCGGGTTTAGCTCAGCGGCAGAGCGCCGGAGCGCCACTCCGGAGACCCCGGTTCGAGTCCGGGCGCCCGTTCCAAACCGTCGCCCGGGGCGCCTGAAGGGTCGCGCCGGCGGCCACACGCCCCTCAGTCGGCCGACAGGTTCGGGATCTCCGCGAGCAGCCGGTCGCCGCAGACGATCCGCACGACGCGGAAGGCGTCGATCGCGGTCTCGGCTTCGAAGCCTAGACGCTCCTCGGTCACCACCTGCGCGACGACGCCGCCGGGCGGGGCGAAGGACAGCCGGACGATTTGCGCCGGCGGCAGGCGCCGATCCTGCGGGCCGAGAGCGAACTGCGCCCGCCAGCCGGGCGTGGGCAGCGCGGCCGTCCCAGCCACGCGCAGGCGCCGGGCCCCCGGCTCGCCCACCACCGCCGCGGTCCAGGCGCCGCTCTCGAGCACCGGGCAGGTCTCGGGCGCTTCGGTCTGCGCGCGGCTCTCGCGCCAGAAATCGCGGCTTTCGCGCGCGTCGACGCCCAGCAGAACCGCTCCGATCGTCGCCAGCAGCACCATCACAAACACGCGCATCCATGGCCTCCGTCGGCGTCGCGCGCTCCGGTCCCGCGCCGCGAGGACATAGGCGGCCGCCGCGCGAAAAGAACCCCGTCAGCCGATCCCGTTTCGGTGAAGGGCCGCGCGCACCGGGGCGGCGAGCGCCGCGCCCAGCGCGGTCGCGACGAACAGGCCGAACAGCGCGACGACGATCATCGGCCCGGTGGGCGCGTCGAGCGCCACCGATCCGGCGATCCCCGCCACCGCCCCGACCACGCCGAGCGCGGCGGCAGCCACCGCCATCGCTTCGGGACTGCGCGCCAGCGGGCGCGCCGCCGCCGCGGGCAGGATCAGCAGCGACACGACCAATAGCGCGCCGACCACCTGCAGCGCGATCGCGACCAGCAGCGCGACCGCGCCCATCAGGACGAACCGGGCGATTTCGGGCGACCGGCCCTCGGCGGTCGCCAGCGGCGCGCTCAGGGTCGCGTTCAACAGATCGGCCCAACGCCAGGCGAGCAGGCCGACGGCGCTCGCGGCCCCGATCCAGATCACCAGAAGATCGGCGCGGTCGACCGCCAGAATGTCGCCGAACAGGTACGACTCCAAATCGACCGCGGGGCGGTTCGGCAGCATCGTGATCGCCAACACCCCCAAGGCCAACCCCGCGTGCGCGAACACGCCGAGCAGACTGTCGACGCCGAGCGTCTCGCGCCGGGCCAGCCAACCGACCGATAAGGCGAGCGCGCCCGACGACGTCAGCGCCCCCCAGACGATCGGCAGATCGGCGGCCAGCCCCAGGGCCACGCCCAAAAGCGCCGCGTGGCTGACCGCGTCGCCAAAATAAGCCATTCGCCGCCACGCGACGAAACAGCCGAGCGGACCGGCGACGAGCGCGACGCCGACGGCGGCCAGCGCAGCGCGAATCAAGAAATCGTCCAGCATCGCGGGTCTCGTGTTGCGCGCCCGATCACAGCGCGTCGTGTTCATGATCGTGCCGGTGCCGATACAGCGCCAAAGCGCCGTCGGCCCCGGCGCCGAACAAGCGGCGATACTCGGGATGCGCGCTCACCATCTGCGGCGCGCCCTGGCAGCAGACATGGCCGTTCAGGCAGATCACATGATCCGACGCGGCCATCACGACGTGCAACTCATGGCTCGCCATCAACACGGACAGGCCGAATTCGGCGCGCACCGTCTCGATCAGCCGATAAAAGCCCGCCGCCCCGTTCTGATCGAGGCCCTGGGTAGGCTCGTCCAAGATCAACAGATCGGGCCGCCGGGCGAGCGCGCGGGCGAGCAGCGCGCGCTGGCGCTGGCCGCCGGAGAGATCCGCCATCTGCCGATCGGCGAAATCCCGCTCGCCGACCCGGTCCAACGCTTCGGCGCGCGACACGGGATCGGAACCGGCGGCGAGCGCCACGAAGCGGGCGGCGGTCAGCGGCAGGGTGCGGTCGAGCGTCAGGCTCTGCGGCGCGTAGCCGATCCGCAAGCCGGGCCGGCGGCTCACCGTTCCGGCGGCGGGCGCGAGATCGCCGGTCGCCAGCCGCAGCAGCGTGGTCTTGCCTCCGCCGTTCGGGCCGACCACCGTCACGATCTCGCCGCGCCGCACCTCGAGCGACACGCGGTCGAGCAGGATCTGGGCGTCGATCCGCGCCGTCGCGCGCGTGATCGACAGCAGCGCCTCGGGCCGCGCCGACGGATCACCCCGCATCGCGCGCGCTCCGCCGTGTTGCGACGCCGCCGACCGGCCCCGGCCCCGCCCCTGGCCCCGCCTCTGGGCGGGGCGTCCCGGGCCGCGGCGTTTCGGGCGCGGCTTGCGCGCATGGGCCGCACACGCCTTCGATCTCGACCGACAGGCGCGTGGCCGAGAACCCGCGACGCGACAGCGCCCGGTCGAGCGCGACCAGCAGATCGGCGTCGACCACCTCGCGCATCTCGTCGCACTCGGTGCAGATCAGAAAGTGCGGCGCGTGCGGCGCTTCGGGCGCGGCGCAGCCGACAAACGCGTTCGCGCCCCGCAATTTGTGCGCGAAGCCGTTCGACACCAAAAAATCGAGCGCCCGGTAGACCGTCGGGGGATAGGCGTTGAACCCGTCGGCCGCGAGCCGGTCGATCAGCGCGTAGGCCCCGACGGGCTTATGGCTCTCCCACAACAGCTCGAGCGTGCGTCGGCGGACCGGCGTCAAACGCAGGCCGCGCTCGGCGCAGAGCCGCTCGACCGCGCCGAGGGCCGCGCGGCGACACTGCCCATGATCGTGGGGCGCGAAGCTTTGCTCCGGCTCGCGAACGGCCTCGGCGACCGGGCGCGGCGGGGCGGCGGAGGGCGCGGATCGGCTCATGCCATCTCCGAATTGCAACAAAATAACATTTCAACTATCGCTTCCGCGGCGCGGCCGCAACGGGCCGCTCCGTTCGTCGCACAGGAGCTTCTGAGATGCTTCCAAATTTGTCCGCCGCGCGTGCGCCGGCGTTGTCGTTGGCGCTGGCTCTCGTCGCCGCGCCGGCCTCGGCCGAGGCGCCCCGCGTCGTCGCTTCGATCGGGCCCATCCATTCGTTGGCGGCTCAGGTCATGGAGGGCGTCGGCGCGCCCACGTTGCTTGTCGAGCCCGGGAGCACGCCGCATGGGGTGTCGCTGAAACCGTCTCAGGCGCGCGCGCTGTCCGAGGCGCAGCTGCTGTTCTGGATCGGGCCCGAGCTCGAGCGCTGGCTCGAACGGCCGATCGACGCCCTGTCGGCCGACGCGCGCGCGATCGCGCTGTCGGATGTCGACGGCGCGACGACGCTGCCGGTGCGCGAGGGCGCGGCCTGGGCGGCCCACGACCATGACCATGACCACGGGCATGGTCATGACGATCACGGGCATGACGATCACGGGCATGGCGAAAAGGCCGAAGCGGCGAAGGCCGAAGATCACGCCCATGACGACCACGCGCACGACGGACACGCGCAGGACGCACAAGCGCAAGG
>CAZBIG010000206.1:0-6004 GCA_964491865.1 uncultured Neomegalonema sp.
CGGTCGAGATCGGCTGCGGTGTCTCGGCCGTCGCCGAGGGCGCGCCGAGCGCGCGCAGGGTTATGGCCAGAGCCGCGGCCAGCGCTGATGACGGCGGCGCCCCGGCCGGCGCCGTGGCGCGGGGCCCGAACAGGCCCGCGGCGGCCGAGGGCGCGGCCCGCCGCGGACCGCGCGTGAGGGACGGTGTCGGCGCGGGGCGCGGCGACGGCGCTTGGCGGGGCATCGGAAACTCCTTCGAAGCGCCCGGCGAGCCGGGCGGGGTTCCGTCATATCTGGCGCGAGAGCCGCTGTCGCCAACCGCCGTCGCGCCGCGTCGCGACGCGCCCTAGCCAAGCGGCCGCGCTCTTGTCAGCAACGAAAGCGCAGGTCTCGGCCGGCAGTCGCCGCAGGCTTGGCGCGCGGGCGGGCCCGCGTCCGGGGGGACGGCGGAGAGGGGATGACGATGACGACCGAAACGCGTCGGTTCTGGCGGCGGTTGCGCAACGCGCTGGTGAGCGTTTTCGTGGTGGCGGCCGTGCTGTTCGGCCAGGGCGTCGTCACGGTGGCGGATCCCCTCGGCTTCGCCAGCGCCACCGAAGAAACCTCGGCCGCCATCGCCGGCCGGGTGATGGCCCCGATGTACGGCTACGATCCCGACGAGCCGGACAACCTGGCGCGCTCGACCCGCGACATCGTGGTGGTGCTGATCCGCGACGAAGACGTCGAGGCCTATAATTCCAGCTGGCCGCTCCAATACAGCGCTCAGCTGAAAATCTATCGCGAGATCCTGCGTCATGAGCCGGCCGTGGTGTTCGCAGATCTTCTCTACACTTACGAACGCGGGGCGGAGGGCGATCTGGACGCGCTGATGAAGCGCGTCGAAGCCGCGGCCCGGTCGCGCGCCGGCTACGCCCAGGCCTTTGCGGATCTGCCCGAGCCGCCGACCGGCATGGTGTTCGCGGCGATCGGCGACGCGCTCACCCGCTCGAGCCGCGAGATCCGGCCGGAGGTGTCGGATCGGTTCGACTTGGCGATCGTGGCGGTGCCCGACGTCGACCAACTCGGCAGCATCTATCCGTTGATGGGGCGCACGAAAGACGGCGCGCCCACCCCGATCGCCGGCTACAAGATGTATCAGATGGCCTGCGACTTCGCCGACGAGACCGGACGCGCCGCGTATCCCGGCTGCGAGAGCCGCGCCGCGCTGCGTCAGCGGGTGGACCTCGAGGAGGTGGCGCTGTCGCTGCGTTGGGGCTCGCTCAACCAGGGGGTGTGGGAGCCCGGGGCCGAGTTCGCCGCGCAGGACCCGGCCGAGCTCGCCGCGGCGCGCGCCGCGCTCGGGACGCCTCCGGGGAAGCGCACCGAAAAAGAGAAAGAGCTGGCGGGCCGAACGAAAGGCTGTCGGATGTTCGGCTCGGGGCTTGAGGCGCGGCGTCGAGAAATGCTGGCGCAAGCCGTGGCCAGTTTCGAGTTTCTGCGCCCGCCGGGTCCGGAGACCGGATGCCCCTACACGCTGACCGTGCCGGCCGCGCAATTGTTGAACAACACCCCAGAAATGCGCGAGTATTTGAGCGCGGTGTTTAAAGACAAGATCGTGCTGGTCGGCCAGTCGGTGATCGGCGCGTCCGACCGCGTGCGGGTGCTCGACACCCGAGCGCCGGGCGTCTACGCGCACGCCATGGCGTTGGACAATCTTCTCAACTATGGCGACAACCATTTGCGTCCGCCCGGTCTGGTGACGAAAATCGCTGGCCTTGAATCGATGTTCGGCGTGCCGATCTCGGGTTTCAATATTCGCTCGGACGTCTTTCTGAACTTGATCACGCTGACCGTTTTGTTGATCGTCTATCTGATTATTTCGCGCCCCCTGTTTCGGTTCTTGGACTGGGCGCTGCGTTGGCGGTTCCTGAGCGTCACAGTCTTTACGCTCGTCTGGATCATGATCGCCGTGGCGCTGTCGGCGGGGCTGCTCGCTTTCAGCTATTACGTCATGCGCTGGCCGCCGCATGACTGGCTGGTGGTGATCGTCTACGCGTCGGTGGTGGTGCAACTCGTCGACAAGCTGCGCGCGCCGCGGGCCGGAAGCGGCGCCGCCGACGCGTCAGGGCCCGCCGATGCGTCCGGTCCCGCCGAGACGCGCCGCGAAGCCGCCCCATGATCGCCGTCGACCAACCGCCAGAAACCCTTTCTTCCGCCGCGTCGCCTCGTGTAGCGTAAACGCGGATTTGCCGGCGGGGCGGATGCGAACGTTCCGGGGCCGCGGCCGGCTGGCGGGCCGCGGGGGCGGGCCCCCCGCGCGGGGGCCGAGCGCGGGGGCGGGGAGACGAGCGCGGCGCCTGCGCGCCGCGCGGGAATCTGAGAACAGGGGATGACGAACATGGCTCGCACGAGCGTTTCACTGGCGGCGGCTGCGGCGCGCGCTTCGGCGGCTTTGGCGGCCGGTCTCGCGATCGCCGCCGCCGCGTTGCCGCCCGCGACGGCGACCGCCCAAGACACCGGGCGTTGCTGCCAAGGCGATTGCGGCATGCGCCCGGCCGGAAAGATCTCGGTCGTGCACACCGATCCGACGCCGACCGAGACCTGCCGGGGCGATTTCGGCCAGGAAGTGCCCAGCGGATCGGTGATGGGGCAAAGCGCCCTCATGATGTCGAACAACAAGCTGTTCCTGCCCGCCCTCGGCGTGGTGGTCGACACGCTCGACGCCGAAGCGGACGGAGAGGTCCAGCTGAAGTCCGGCTGCGGCGGCGACGGCGACGACGCGACGCTCGCGGTGCTCGGCAAGGCCGACGCCGCCGCGGGCATGGGCCACGGCGGCTGCCGATAACCGCGCCGGGGCGCGCCCGAGGGTGCGGCGCGCCCGATTTTTTCCGAGGCGCATCCGGCGGTCCGGCGCGCCGAGAGACGGGGGAGTAGTCATGCGGAAGGCGATAGTGACGATCGGCGCGGCGGCGCTGCTTTTGACCGGATGCGCGACCGGCGACACGGGCGTGTCCTCGGCCGCCGGCGGCGGCGGCGACAAAGGCTCCGAGGGCGGCTCGTGGCTCACTCGGGCGGCCAGCGCGGGCTGCACCAACCCGCTGATCGCGACATACGAGTGCTTCGAAGGGCAGTTCATTGAAACGGTCGCCGCCGAGTCGGCCTATGTGAACCCGAACCCGGCGCCGCTCAGCTTCACCGACCGGCCGCCGCGCACATTGTCCTTCTCGGGCCGTCTGCAGGCCGACGGCACCCGCGCCTCGGCTCCCTTCCCGGCCGCGGGGCAGATCGTGTACGCGCCGGCGCTCAAAGCCCACGCGGAACAAGTGCTCGGCCAGCTCCTGGCCCATGCGCCGACGCCGCCGCCGCAGGACATCTCGGTCCACGTCATCGCCAACCCGTTCTTCGGCGGTTCCGCCACCAGCGAGAACGACATCTTCATCCACCTGGGCACCTTCAACGAGATCCAGAACGACGGCCCGTTGGCGGCGTTGCTCGCCCATGAGGCGGCGCACATCCTGCTCAATCACTTCGACCGCGAAGAACTGATCAATCGCCAGCAGCAGGTCACCGGCTTCGTGTCGCGCGCGGCGGTCGTCGCGGCCGGCTTCTCGAGCCAAAAGTTCGGCAAGCGCCCGGACGGCAGCACCGGCTTCTTCACCGATCCGGGTAAAACGGAGGACGCGAAGAAGACCGCGACCACCGCCATGGCGGTGAATTATGGCGTCAATTTCTTCACGACCGACGTGATCGGCGGGGCTTGGTCGCGTCGGCAAGAAGACGAGGCCGATCTGCTCGGCAACGACCTGTTGGTCAAAGCGGGCTACAACCCGCGCGCGACCGTGCAGGCGCTGCGCATCCTGAAGAAAATGGACGCGGGGCGCCAGTTGGAGCTTGAGAAGCTCGACGCCGACACCTCGACGCTCGAAAGCGCTTTCCAAAACGGGCTGAGCACCGAGGGCATCATCGCCGGCCTGACCGACATGGCGGCGCAAGTGTTCGAGGCCGGCTGGAACGACATTCGCAGCTACACGCAGCGCGCTCACCGGGATCCGGAGAAGCGCGAGGAGGATATGCGCGAATACATCAAGCGCGAGCACGCCCAGGCGGGCGGCGCGGCGGACGGCTCGGCGCTCGACGCGGCGAAGCGCAAAGCGAATTTCCCGAAACTCTGGGAGCGGTACAGCAAGGTCAACGCGGCCCGGGCGATGCTGCTCGTCAAACCCGTCGATCTCCCCAAAGCCGAGGCGACCCTGCGCGACGGCATGGGCGGCAGCGTGGCCCAAGACCCGTTCCCGCGCGAGCTGTTGGCCTCGATCCTCGATCAACAGGGCAAAACCCAAGAGGCTTTGGCGTCGTACGGTCGGATCCGCCCGGGCGGCGTGCTGTCGCTGAGCGGCTATATCGAGAAGATCGACATCGAACTGCGCCTCGGCCGCGAGGCGGACGCTCGGCGCACCCTGCAGACCGCGCAGGGCGTCTACGGCAAAGAGGCGTTCTATCATGTGGAGCTGCGCATCCTGGCGGCCGAAGGCGACGCCGAGGGCGTGAAGCGGGTCGCGAAAACCTGCGAAGACAGCGAGCGGGCCGACGTGCAGGAGCTCTGCAAGACCACCCTGGCCGGGATCCCGGCGTCGTTGGGCGGGTCCCAGGGGCAGCCCGAAGAACCGGGGCTGCTCGGGGTGCTGACCGGCGCCGGGACCGGCGCGCCGGTCGGCTCGGACGCCGCCAGCGCGGGCGCGACCAGCGGCGCCGCGACCGGGGGGACGTCGACCGGGGGCGCTTCGGGCGGCGTCCTGGGCGCTGTCGGGTCGCTGTTCAGCAACTGAGGCCGCGCGGGTTCTGGGCGCACGGCCTGGGACCCGATCTCGGGCCCGACGGCGGAGCCGGGATGGGGCGGAGGCGGGCCCGGACAGGCCCGGGCCGCTCGTCGCGTCGGCCTCGGGCGCTGACCCTTAAGACCCTTGCGCGCCTTAGAGCCCTTGCGCGCCTAAAGATCCTCACGCGCCGCGCCGCATGCGCGCGCGGGTCGCAGGTCCGTCGTCGCCCCAGCCGATTAGCCTGATCAAAAAGGTCGGGAGTGAAAGGCGGAGCCTATGGCGGATCTATCCTGTTCAACGCGCGCGGCCGACGCCGACAGAGCGCCGGCCGCCAACATCGTGCGCTTGCCCGATCCCGTGCGGCCGATCCGGCCGACCGCCTGGGAGCCCTCCGCCGACGAAAGCGCGATGATCGAACGCTTGCGGCGGGCGGTGCGCATCGGAGCGCTCGCCCGCGCGCATCCGGTCGGGCTGGCGGGCGCGGCGGGAGAGGCGGCCGAGAACGTCGCGGGCGGCGGGGCGCGCGAGCGCGACGTGGACGCCCGCGTCGCCGCGGATCTCCGACGCTTTGTCGACGCCGCCGGCCGCCGACTGACGCTGTTCCGGCCACGCGCGACCGTCTTCAGCCTCGACGAGCGGTGGTTGCTGCGTCTGCTGACCGCGCTCGGCGCGGGAGACCATCGCGGGGCCGCCGGCCTCATCGCCTTTCGCGTCGCGAAGCCGCGTCGACGCTCGACGCTGGCCGCGGCGGTGTTGCTGCGCGGCGCGCTCGTCGAGCGCTGACACAGGCCGCTCAGGGCGCGGCGCGCCAGCCGTTTCGGATCAGCGCCGCCTCGGTGTCGGACGCCAACGCGGGCCCCGCCTCGATCGCGTCCAGCAGCGCGCGCACCGCGTCCTGCGCCGGGCCGGAAGCCGGCGCGTAGCCGGCCGCGTCCGGACTGTCCGACACGGGCGCGACGGCGACCGCCTCGACCGCCCAGCGCCCGTCCGGCGCGCGGCAGGCGAGGCCGATCTCGAGCGCCGCCGCCCCTGTCGGCCGCGCCTCGTACTCGCGGCAATACCGTCCGCGGCCGTCCTGAAAGGTGTAGATCGGCGTGACGCCCTCGGCGCTGAGCGCGCCCGTCGGCAGGGTCTCGAGCGCCGCGTGCAGCGCGCCGTCGACCGGCGTTTGGCCGAGCAGCGCGACAGGGCGCGGCGCGGCGCCGCCCAGCCCCCAGCCGAGCCCCACC
>CAZBIG010000207.1:0-5988 GCA_964491865.1 uncultured Neomegalonema sp.
CGACGGCCGCGCGGGCGCGGCGATCGAGCCCGCCTACCCGCCCGAGCCGAGCGGGGTGACGGCGATCGCGCCCCCGCCCGCCGACGCCGCGCCCGCCCCCGATCCCGCGCGCGCGGCGAGCGCCCATGCCGACGGCATGCCGCCCGACGCCGGGCCGGCCGCGTTCAGCGACGCGCCAGGTTCCGCGCCGGCCGCCGCTCCGGACGACGCGCCCGGCGAACTCGACGCCGCCGACCGCGCCGCCGAGACGCCGCTTAACGACGCTCAGGTTCAATCTCACGAGGGTCAGGTGGACCGCAGCGCCGCGGTTCCCGAACGCGTCGCCTCGGCGGCGCCCGCGCGCAGCGCCGCCGAGGGCGGCGATCTCGACGATCGTCCGAGCTTCGATTTGGTCCGCGTCGCGCCGGACGGTTCGGCGGTCCTCGCCGGCAGAGCTCAGCCCGGGTCGGTGGTCAGCGTGCTGCTGGACGGCGCGCTCGCGGCAGAGGTGCGCGCCGACGGGCGCGGCGAGTTCGTGGCGCTGTTGAACACGGCCCTCGACGAGAAGCGCACGCGCCAGCTGTCGCTGTCGGCCAAAAACCGAGACGGTCGGATCCGCGCCTCGGCGGCCCCGGTGGTGCTGACGCTGCCGTCCGACCCCGGGTCGGCCCCGATCGCCGTTCGGCCCGGACCGCGCGGCGCGACGGTTCTGCAGGCGGGGGCGCGCGGGCGCGCGGACGCCGTCAGCATCGACGCGGTCAGCTATGACGAAAAAGGCGCGGTGGTCGTGGCTGGTCGGGGCAAGCCCGGCGCCACGGCTCGGGTGTATCTCGACAACGCGCTGTCGGCTCAAGCGACCGTGAACCCGGACGGGGAATGGCGGGTCCAGGTCGCTCAGGAGGTGAAGCCGGCCGTCTACACGCTGCGGGTGGATCAGCTGACGACGGACGGGATCGTGATCGACCGGGCCGAGACGCCGTTCGAGCGCGCGCCGGTGGCCGACATCATGCTGCGGGACGGCGCCGTGGTCGTGCAGCCGGGCAACAATCTTTGGCGGATCGCGAGCTATGTCTACGGCGACGGGCTGCGCTATCATGTGATCTACGAGGGTAACCGCGCGCAGATCCGGGACCCTGATTTGATTTATCCGGGGCAAGTGCTGGACCTGCCGACCTCTCCCGGGTCGGCCGGCGCCCCTCGCAGCAACTGACGCCGCGCGCCAGCGATCGGGCGCCACGCCCGACCCGCAAGCCGGAGCCGTTTTGACCCCTAGTCTTGGAACTCCCGACCCCGGCGATCGCCCTACCGACATTTCGGTCATGCGCGCAGCCGAGATCGTGCGCCGCGTGGCGCCCTATCTTTGGCCGCGCGGCGAGGTCGAGATGCGCGTGCGCGTGGTCGCGGCGCTGTCGTTGCTGCTGGTCGCGAAAATCGCCACCGTCGTCACGCCATTTTTCTTCAAAGCGGCGGTCGACGCGCTCGGGGTGGGCGCGCCGGGCGGGGACGGTCAAGAGGACGGTCTCGCGACCGCTCTGATCGCTTTGGGCCCGATCGCGCTGGTGATCGGGTATGGGGCCACCCGGTTCAGCAGCGTCTTGTTTCAGCAGTTCCGCGACGCGGCTTTCGCCAAGGTCGGCCAGCAAGCGCTGCGGCGGCTCGCGCTGGAAGCGTTCGAGCACATCCACGCGTTGTCGCTGCGCTACCACCTCGAACGGCGCACGGGCGCGCTCAGCCGCATCGTCGAGCGCGGCGTGAAAGCGATCGAGTTCGTGCTGCGCTTCCTGCTGTTCTCGATTTTTCCGCTGTTGATCGAACTGGCCATGGTGGCGGCCCTGTTGTTCTGGCTGTTCGACTGGCGTTTCCTGGCTGTCGTCTTGATCACGATCGTCGTCTACATCGCCTTCACCTTTGCGATCACGGAATGGCGCGTGAAAATCCGCCGCGTGATGAACGACCGCGATCAAGAGGCTCACCAGCGCGCGGTCGACAGCCTGCTGAACTACGAGACCGTGAAGTATTTCGCGGCCGAGGGACGCGAGGCCGACCGATATGACAGCGCCATGCGTCAATATGAGAGCGCCGCGATTAAAACGCAGCTGACGCTTGCGCTGTTGAACGGCGGTCAGGCGCTGATCATCACGACCGGTCTGGTGGCGTTGATGGGCATGGCGGCGAGCGGCGTGCTGGCCGGAGAGTTGACTGTCGGCGATTTCGTGATGGTCAATGCCTACATGATCCAAATCATGCTGCCGCTGAACTTTCTCGGCACGGTGTATCGCGAATTGCGGCAGGCGTTGATCGATATGACCGAGATGTTCGGCTTGATGGATCGGCCGCCCGAGGTCGTCGATAAGCCGGGCGCGCCGGCCCTGACCGTCTCAGCCGGGCGCGTGGTGTTCGATCGCGTCGATTTCAATTACGCGGCGGACCGAGCGATCTTGCATGATGTGTCGTTCGATCTGCCGGGCGGCAAGATGCTGGCTTTGGTCGGGTCGAGCGGCGCCGGAAAGTCGACGATCGCGCGGCTGTTGTTCCGGTTCTATGACGTGTCGGCGGGGGCGGTGCGGATCGATGGTCAAGATCTGCGCGAGGTGACGCAGACCTCGGTGCGGCAGCGCATCGGGGTCGTGCCGCAGGACACGGTCCTGTTCAACGAGAGCATCGGCTACAACATCGCCTATGCGCGACCGGACGCGTCGCCGGCCGAGGTGCGGGCCGCCGCGGAAGCCGCGCGGATCGACCGCTTCATCGACAGCCTGCCCCAGGGGTACGACACGGTGGTGGGCGAGCGGGGGCTCAAGCTGTCGGGCGGGGAAAAGCAACGCGTGGCGATCGCCCGGACGATCCTCAAGAACCCGCCGATCCTGATCCTCGACGAAGCGACTTCGGCGCTGGACACGGCCACCGAGCGGGAAATCCAGGCCAGTCTGCGCGCGCTCGGCAAGGACCGTACGGTCATCGCGATCGCGCACCGCTTGTCGACGATCGTGGACGCGGACGAGATCTTGGTGCTCGAGGCGGGCCGCGTGGCCGAACGCGGTCGGCACGCCGACTTGCTGGGCCTCAACGGGCGCTACGCCGAGATGTGGCGTCGCCAGGGCGGCGGCGAGCCGGTCCCGACGGCCGCGGTCAACGAACCCGCCTGAGCGCGACCGCGCCGCGCTCCGCGCGCGCTTCGGCGGAGCCGGCCGTGTCGCCCCCGCCGCGGATCGGCGTCGCGTCAGGCCGCGCCTGACGGACGCCTCACGCCTGGCGCGTCAATGGTCGCCGCCGTGGAACCCCGGCACCGCGAGATCGCGGCGCGCCACGGCCTGGCCGACCAGACGGTCGAGCAGCAGATCGCCGATGCCGACCAGGGGCACGATCATGAACGCCGTTGTGCCGAACCAGCTGACGCCCACGAACAGGATGATCGCGATCACGGTGACGATCAGCGACATCAGATCGTTGCCCGAGAACTGGCGCGCGTTGGTCGCCCGCACCACCTCGATCCAGGAAGCGACGAAGCCGAAAATGATGAAAAGCGTCGTCCAGCTGACCTCGAAGGCGACGCCGCTGAACAGGGGCAGGCGGAACAGGGTCTCGCGCAGCGCCAGCTCGACCTGCTCGGCGGTCGACAGGGCCCCCGCCTCGGGCGCATCGCCCCAGAGCGACGAAAAGGCCTCCGGCGCTGCGACCGCGCCGACGTAGATGATGTAGAACACCGCGATCCAGAGATAGGCTGGAACGCCGCGTCCAAGCAGGAATGAAAGCGATCTCATGACGTCCTCGTTTCAACGCCGCCCGCGCGCATGCGGCGAGCTGTGGCGATCGGCGCGTTCAGCGCGGACGCTAGGGGAAGCGGCGCGCTAATGTCGAACGAAACCGGGCCGATCATCGGACTATGCTCGCTTCGACATAAGCGAGCCGGGCATGTTCGCAACGACCGGACCAACAGCCGGGCGGCCCCGCCGCGACGGGGCCAGGGCGAGCACCGGCGGGGGCGGCGATGAGGGCGTGGTCGACCGAGCCGCAGCCGCTGCCGAACGGCCGCGCCCCGGCGCGCCCGCTCTACGCGATCGGAGACGCGCACGGGCACTCGGACGCGCTCGCCGCGCTTTTCCGCCTGCTGGCTGACCGGATCCGATCCGAGCGCGCCGGCGCGGCCGTCGACGTCGTGGTGCTGGGCGATCTGGTCGATCGCGGACCCGACCCGCGGGGATGCTTGTCTTTGGCCGCCGAGGGCGTCGACGCCCCGGGCGCGCGGACGATCGCGCTGCTCGGCAATCACGACTGGTTTCTGGCGGCCGCGGCGGGTCTGCGCGGCCTTCGTCTCGACCAGACGGACTGGGGCGTTTGGATGGACAATGGCGGCGTCGAGACCGCCGAGGCGCTTGGCCTGTCGCCCTCGAGCCTGACGCCCGAGGCGGTGCGCGCCGCGCTCGGGGGCGAACTGTGCGCGCTGATCGAGGGCATGCCGCTGTCTTTCGCCACGGGCGACGTGTTCTGCGCGCATGCGGGCGTGCGGCCCGAACGCGCGATCGCGGATCAGTCCGAAGAGGATCTCATTTGGATCCGCGAACCCTTTCTCAGCGCCGGCGCGGACCCGGCGCATCCCTGGCCGCTCGGCGTGACCGTCGTCCACGGCCACACGCCGAGGGCCTGGGGCGTGTTCCCGCACCGGATCGGCGCAGACGCGGGCGGCTATCAAAGCGGCCTGTTCACCGCGGTCGAGGTCGACTCCGAAGGTGTCCGCCTGCACTGCGTCGCCCGCTCTTAGCCGAGCGCAGGGCCGCCGACCGGCGCGCTTAGGCGTCGACCGTTGAGACGCGGTCAGCTTTGGGGCAGGAGCGGGGTCAGCTGTCGGGCGCGCTCGGGGGAGCGAACTTGATCGACTCGCCGCAGCCGCAGGCCTCGACCACGTTCGGATTGCGGAATTTGAAGCCGCTCTCCAACAGGCTGGTCTCGTAATCGATCTCGGTCCCGATCATGAACATCGCCGCCATCGGCGCGATCAGCACCCGAGCGCCATCCTGCTCGACCACCTCTTCATGGGCGCCGATCTCCTCGGCGTACTCCATGCTGTACTCCATGCCGGCGCAGCCGCCTTTTTTCACGCCGATCCGAAGCCCCTGAACCTTGCCGTCAGAGCCCTCCATCAGCGCGCGGATCTGCGCCACCGCCGACGGGGTCAGCGTGACCGCCTGCTTGCCCGGAATGCCGAACATCGCAAAAACTCCGTTTCTCGCGGCGTCAAAGGAAGCCGAGCTCGAGCCGCGCCTCGTCGCTCATTCGGCTCATGTCCCAGGGCGGATCCCAGACGATCTCGACATCGACGGTCTTGACGCCCGGCACCGGCGAAATCGCGTCCGCCACCCACCCCGGGATCTCGCCGGCGACCGGGCAGCCCGGCGCGGTCAGCGTCATGTCGACCTCCACCGCGCCCTCGTCGTCGATGTTCACCCGATAGATCAATCCGAGATCATAGATGTTGACCGGGATCTCCGGATCATAGACCGACCGCAGCGCGTTCAGGATCGGCTCGTAAAGCGGATGCTCGACCGATGACGGCCCGATCAGCGGATCGCCCTCCGCCAGCGCCGCGTCGTCCAATTGCTGCCCGTCCGCCATCGACATCCTCGATCCTGTCGCCGTTACCGAATGAAAAATAGTCGACCAATTTGCTAAGGGAAAGCATGGCGCGCGGATTTTCCTTCCAACTGATCAAAACCTGCGGTCGCGCGCGATTGGGGCGGATCGACACGCCCCGGGGCGAGATCCGAACGCCGGCCTTCATGCCGGTCGGCACCGCCGGCACGGTCAAGGCGATGACCCCCGAGGGGGTGCGGGCCGCGGGCGCGGATATTCTGCTCGGCAACACCTATCATCTCATGCTGCGTCCGGGCGCCGAACGGGTGGCGCGGCTCGGCGGGCTGCACCGGTACATGAACTGGCCGCGGCCGCTCCTGACCGACTCGGGCGGGGATCCGGTGGCGATCAAGCTCGGCAAGAACCCCGATCCGGCCGAGG
>CAZBIG010000208.1:0-5971 GCA_964491865.1 uncultured Neomegalonema sp.
CGGTCTTGCCGGTGCCGGGCTCGCCCTTGACGAGCAGCGGCCGTTCGAGCGCCACGGCGGCGTTCACGGCGACCAGCAAATCCTGGCCGGCGACATAATCTTGCGTGCCTTCGAACCGCATCGGCTCCTCCAAAAGGGCGTCGCGCCCGCCGTTCCGCGCGGGCGCGACCCTAGGCAGGCGGGCTCGCCGCGTCCAGCGCCCGCCGCGGTCACGGGGCGGTCGCCTTTTTCTGAGATGACTTGGCAAGAAACTTTCTATATCCCCGCCGAGAAACATACGGCCGGATGCCCAGAGGCTGAACCGGCCGAATAGGGAGCTTCAAAGATGTCGGATCGCGCCAGCGCTTCGGCCGTCGTCAGCCTCGAGGATCGGATTATCCTTCCCGACGGCTACAAACCTTCGGACGACGAGCCGTTTATGAACGCCCGTCAACGGGAGTATTTTCGTCGGAAGCTGTTGGACTGGAAACACGCCATCCTCGACGAAAGCGCCGCGACGGTCTCGACCCTTCAGGAAGTTCGGCTCAACTTGCCGGACCTCACCGACCGCGCCTCGGAGGAGAGCGATCGGCGTCTCGAGCTCCGAACCCGCGACCGTCAGCGTAAGCTGATCGGGAAGATCGACGCCGCGCTGCGCCGTCTCGAGGACGGCACCTACGGCTATTGCGAGATGACGGGCGACCCGATCGGTCTCAACCGTCTCGACGCCCGGCCGATCGCGACCCTGTCGATCGAGGCGCAGGAGCGCCACGAGCGCGCCGAGAAAGTCCACCGGGACGACTAAGCCCCGGCGCCGTCTGCGGGGCGTGATGGCGGGCCTGGGACAAGCCGCCTCGATCGGGGTGCCGGCCGCGGGCCGTCTGGCGGTCAACGCCGCCGCCATCGCTGGACCGAGCCCCGCGCCGCTCGCATACGCGTCGCCGGCCGTCGGCCCCAGAAACCAGTCGCCGCAAGCGCCCAACAGGGGCGCGCCGCCCAGCGCGAAGGGGGCTCCCGCCGCCTGCCGGGTGCGCGCGTACCGCCACCGATGCGCCGCGGCGTAGGCCGGCGCGGTCGGCGGCGGCGCCCCGACCGCCTCGGCGAAAGCCGCCATCAGGATCGGCAGCACGGCCTCGCGGTCGAGCTCGAGCCGCTCAAGGCTCCAGTCGGGGCGCGCATGCGCCGCCCAACCCTCGGGCGACGCTTCGCGGCCCGGCTTCGCGGCGTTCCGAACAATCAGCTCGAACGGTCCGTCGTCCGGCCGGATCAGCGGGGCCTCGGTCGACGCCGGCCCGCCGTCGACCGCCAGGATCAAGGTCCAACAGGGGGCCATCTCCGCCACCGCCGCCTCGGGGCAGGCGGTCCCCAGCAAGCGGGCGGCCTGCGGCGCCGGGATCGCCGAGACCAAGGCGTCGAACGGGCCGAGCCGACCGCCCTGCGCGTCGATCAGCAGCCAGTCGGGGCCTTTCGAGCCCCGCCCCCCCAACGAGCCGCTAGAGCCCCCAGAGCCTCCGGCGCCCTGAGCGCCGTGGGCGACCTCGACGATCTCGACCCCGCGCGCGACCCGAAGGCCCTCGGCCAGCGGGGCCGCCAACGCGCTCATGCCCGGAACGCCGATCCGCGCGCCCGCGGGCGCCGCCCCCCAATCCGCGCCGAGAGCGGCGAAACCGGCCGGCGCGACGCCTGAACTCGGCGTCTCGGCGTAGGGCGCCCCGTGATCGACGCCGAGCGGATGATCCCGACCGAACGGCCGCCGCGTCGCCAGACGCCCGCCGAGCCCGCGGCTCTTCTCGTACACCGTCACCCGAAGACCCGCGTCCGCCAAAACCCGGGCGCAGGCCAGCCCGGCGATCCCGGCGCCGACAACCGCCACCGAGGGGCGCGGCGCGAAAATTGTTCCCGTCATGGGCGCGAGCCTAGCCCGCCGCGCGCCGAGACGCGAACGCTGCGTCGCCGCGCCAGCGCGCCGCCAGTCAGCGGCGCGTCAGTCGGATCCAGACGCCGTTGCGGGCGCGCAGCGTCACTTGCGCCACGGGCTCGGGCCGCGCCCCGGCCGCAGGATCGATCCGATAGCGCCGCGCCAGAGCGGCTAGCGCCAGCACGCCCTCCTGCATCGCGAACCCTGCGCCGACGCACGCCCGGGCGCCGGTCGTGAACGGAATATACGCCGCGCGCGCCTGAGCCCGGCCGCTCTCGCGGCTCCAGCGGTCGGGGTCGAATTTATGCGGATCGTCCCAGATCCGCTCGTGGCGCTGTAGAAACCAAGCCGACACGAACAGGCTCGAGCCGGCCGGAACCGCGACGTCCCGAAAGCGCTCGCGCGTCGCCGCCCGACGCGCCACGAACGGGATCGGCGGGTACAGGCGCAGGGTTTCGCGAAACACGTCGCGCGTGAAGGGCAGGGCGCGCAGGTCGCCAAAGGCGATCGGCCGGTCGCCGACCGCGGCCGCGACCTCCTGATGCACGCGCTCCTGCGCCAACGGGTCTTGGCCGAGCAGATAAAGCGCCCAGGCGAGGGCGCTGGCCGAGGTCTCGTGGCCCGCGAGGAAAAAGCTCGCAATCTGAGAGACCAGCTCGGCGTCGTCGAAGCGCGCGCCCGTCTCGGGGTCTTCAGCCGCCATCAGCTGCGCGCACAGATCGTCGGGCGCGTCGCCCGCCGCCGCGGCCCGCCGCCGCGCCGCCACCCGTTCGGTCAGCAGAGCGCGGATCTCGGCCCCGGCCTTCTCGGCTTCGGACGGAAACGCCCGCCGCCACCATGCGGGCGCGCCGATCAGATATCTCAGCGAGGCGAACGGCGCCGCCCGTTGGTACCGCTCGAGCGCCTGGAACACGCGCGCCGCCTCGACCTCGGTGATCGGCGTCGAGAACAACGCGCGGTGGATCACGTCCGCCGCAAATCGGCTCGCTTCGAGATCGATCGGAAACGGCGCCCCGGCGGCCTGCGCGTCGAGCCGCGCCAGCATGGCCGCGACCGCGTCGCGCATCGCCGGGAACGCGTCGCGCAGCCGACCGCCGGCGAATGCCGGGTCGATCATGCGGCGCTGTCGCCGCCAGATCTCGCCGTTGCTGACGAAGATCGATCCGCCCAGCAGCGCCCCGAGCGCGCGCGCCGCGGCCGGATGCTTCGGGAAATCGTCGGGCCTCTCGACGAACACCCGCCGGACCAGATCCGGCTGGTTCAGCAGAAAGGTCCGGTGCACCAGCAAATTGCTGCGCCCCATCCAGCCCCGGTACATCCGCGCGTTCATGGCGGCCAAAATGTTGCCGCGGCCGATCAACAGCTTGCGCAGCGCCGTCGCGCGCGACGGTTCGGCCGCGGGGCGCGGCGGCTCGACCAGGGCGCGGCCCGGCGGCTTTGCCGAGACCTCCGGCGGTTCCGCGCCGTCCGCCTCGGCGCTCGGCTCGGCTGTCATCGCGCAGGCTCCTCGACCCGGCCGGCGGCCGCGTCGCGCGCCGCCTCGGCCGCCGTTTTCGGCACCCGAAAATTCGTGGGCGCGTCGGCGAAGCGGTCGGCCAGCGTGCGGCTGCCGGCCGCGATCCGAAAGAAATCGTACTCCTGCGGATGTTCGAACACGTAAAGATACTGAAAGTGCCGCCGAAAATGATTGCGCCGGAACCGCGCGAAACTCTCGGGCGCCACCGTCTCGTGAAACTTCGCCGAGACGACCTTCGGCCCCGCGCGGCGCGCCTCGGGCGGCGGCGCCGGGTCTCGCCCGACCAGCGGGTCGCAGAGCGCGTAGCAGACCCCGTCGGCGCGCGAGGACACGTCGACCCAAGCGACGCCCTCGGCCGCGGCGACGGCGCGAAACTCGGCGACAAGCGCCTCCGCGCCGGCGAACACCGCCTGGGCCGAGAGGGTCTGGCCGAGCGTCAAAAGGCCGATCGCCGGCCCGCGGCGGGGCAAATCCGGGTCGCGCCGCAGCGCTCGCGCCAGCGCCGAGGCCGCCAGCGCGCTGCCGCTCGAATGCCCGACGACCAAAATCTCGTCCCACGGCGCGTCCGACCCGCCCGCGTCGTCAAGACCCTGGGCCGCCGCGACCACCGAACCGGCGACCTGGTCGACCCGGGCCTGCAATTCGGGCGCGCCCCCGCGCGAGAAGGCGCGCATCAAGGTGTAGCTGTCCAACAGGTAATAGGTGAACGTGGTCCGGTCGATCGCGGCGCTCCAGCGCAACGCGCCGGCCGCCAGCCCGAGACCGACCGCCGCGCCGCCCGCGATCCCGACCAGCCGCGCGCCGATCGCGGCCGGGTCGATCAACGCCGCCGCGGCGAGCGGCGGGGCGATCGCCAGACCCGCGGCGGCGAGCGCATAGCCGAGCGCGAAAACGAACGGATAGAGCGTCACGATCGCCGGGATCCGCGCCTGGGCCAGCATTCGCGCCAGCGACCCGTCCACCAGCAGCGCGGCGAAGCAGGCGAGCCCGCGCCGCAACCGAGCTACCGTTCCCGCGCGCATCCGCGCCGTCGCCAAATCGCTCCACGGCGCCACCCGATACGCGATGTCGACCGAGCCGGTCTCGCCGGCCAGACGCGCCGAGGCGGTCCAGCGCGCGCCGCCGTCCGCACGGTCCGGGCGCGAGACCGCGACCTCGCCGCCGAACCGCCGCGCCCAGCGGGTCAGCTCGGTTTTGAAGATTTTGAAATACCGTGCGCCGCCCGCCGGATCGAAGCCGGGCACGTAGATCACCAAACGCCGGCGCACGGGCCGACCGGCGGCGTCGGCCCTCGAGGCCTCTTGCGACGCGCGAATGTCCAAAACGCGGCTCATGGCCCGATCATGCAAGCTTCGGGCAGAGCGCGGCGGCGCGTCGCAAAGCGCGGTTCGGCGCGCCCCGCCGCCGCGCCCTCAGGCGTTCTGCTTCCGGATCTCTTCGACCGCCGCCTTGTCGAACGCCACGCCCTTGCTCTCGAGCAGCGTGTCGAGTTCCCCGGACAGCGTCATTTCCGTGATGATGTCGCAGCCGCCGACGAACTCGCCCTTCACGTAAAGTTGCGGGATCGTCGGCCAGTCGCTGAAGTTTTTGATTTCCTGACGCAGCGCCTCGTCCTCGAGCACGTTCACGTCGCGAAACTCGATCTTCATATACCCGAGGATCGAGGCCACGCGGCTCGAAAAGCCGCATTGCGGAAAGGTCTTCGTGCCCTTCATGAACAGCACGACGTCGTTGGCGTCGATGGTCTGTCGGATCTGGGCGTTGGCGTCCGTCATCGGAAGCTCCTTTGGTCAGCGGCCGCCCGCGGGGCGACGGATGGCGTTTCAGCCCGGTCGGCGCGTCACGTCGACGGGGCGCTCGTGGTCAAGGCCAGCGCATGCAGCTCGCCGCCCATTTTGCCCTTCAGCGCCGCATAGACCAGCTGATGCTGCTGGACCCGGTTCTTGCCGCGGAAAGCCTCCGCGACCACGGACGCCGCATAATGGTCGCCGTCGCCCGCCAAATCCTGGATCGTCACGGTCGCGTCGGGGAACGCCTCTTTGATCAAGCGCTCGATTTCCACGGCTTCCATAGGCATGACTGGCTCCAAAAAGCGGTGGCGATCGGGGCGGCGAAAGCCCGAGCGGATCGCTCAACTTCACCCCACAGGTAGAGCCGCCGGGCGACCGGCGCAAGCGCCCCCTTTGTCCCCCCTTTGTCCCCTCGGCCGATCCCCCGGCCGCCCCCCTCGGCTCCCCCCTGGGCCCCCCTCGGCGCCCTCCTTTGGGTCCCCTCTCGGCCATCCCGCAAGCCCCGCTCGGCCGCCCCCTCTCGGCCCCAGCGCAGCGCCGGCCGGCGGAGACCGACGACATGCGACGACGCGCCTCCAGCGCAGGCGAAACGACACAGCGAGGTTCACGATGCGCAAGCTCAGCGAAGCCCCGACCGTGCATCCGGGCGCGGAGATCTCCGCCAGCCGGCTCGGCCGCTACACCGAAATCCAGACCGGCAGCCGGCTCCTCAACGTCGACTTCGGCGACTACAGCTACACCGACCGGTTCGCCGACATCGCCAACGCG
>CAZBIG010000209.1:0-5965 GCA_964491865.1 uncultured Neomegalonema sp.
CGCCAGCCCCGCCCGCTCGACGCCGCCGCGCGCGCCGGCCGCAGTCGCGTCGCCAGCTTCGGCGCCGCCGCCGGAGGGCGCGGCGCGCGGCCCGCCCGCGGGATCGGGAAGGCGGCGCTCGGCCCCGGGACGGCGGCCGGCGTGCCCTGGAAAGCGTGTTGCGGCAGCGGCGGATCCCAGAGCGGCGGCGGCGCGCGGAACGCGCTCGGCCCCTCGACCCCGTCCGCGTCCCCGTCCAGCCGCTCGGCCCCGTCCCGCCGCTTGGCCGGGGCCCCGGCGCGCGGGCGGTCGGCCGCCCCTGCTTGGTCGCGGGCGCGATCCCCCCGCCCGGCCGGGCGCCAGGCGCGGAGCGAAGTCGGCGCGGCGCGGGCGCGACGCGGCGGCCAAGTTTGGCGGAACGCCAGCGCCGCCGCGATCGCCGCCGTCAAGCCGCATCCCGCCCCCGACACCGCCGTGGCCGTCACCGGATCCCAGAGCACCAGCCCGGTCTCGTCCGAGAGACCGAGCGCCCCGGCGCCGAAAGTCTGCAGCAAAGGCGCGGCCGCCGCGCCGCTGACGAAACCCAAGGCCGGCGTCCCCCATCGCCAGAAACGCGCCCGCCGCCACGCCAGCGCCAACGCCGAGGCCGCCAGTCCGCCGGCGCACCCCCCCAATAGAACCCCTAGAAATTGGGCCAAGCTCATGTCGCCTCGCAACATTTGGGGAAGACAGCGGGGCTCACTGCGCTAAGGTGACTCGTGTTTCAGCGGGACGCGACGGGACTATGACGAAACGCGACGGTCAGAGCAAAGCCAACGGACCCGAAACGGGACGGCTGCACTTAGTGAAACTCTGCGTCGGGGCCGACACGCCGGCGGATCTGGCCGCGTGGCAACGGGCCCGGGCGGTCGAGCGGACGGCCCGCGGGCTTGATCCCCGGCCCCGCCACACGACCCGGATGCGCCCCACGCGCGAGGCCGAGCTGCTGGCGGGCGGCTCGCTCTATTGGGTGTTTCGCGGCGTGATCCGAGCGCGCCAACGGCTGGCGGCGATCGAGCCGGCGGACGGCCCGGACGGCGTGCGCCGGTACGATTTGACGCTTGAGCCGGCCCTGATCGCGACCGCGCCGCAGCCGCGGCGGCCGTTCCAAGGCTGGCGGTATCTGAGCGACGACGACGCGCCGGCGGATCTGTTCGCGCCGAACGCGGGCCCCGCCGAACTGCCCGCGCGCTTGGCCGCGACGGTCGCCGAGTATGGGGTGCTCTGACGCCGCTTCGGCCTAGAGCCAGCGCCGCACGCGCGCCGACCAGGTCGACCAGGCCTCGGGGAAGGCCTCGGCCAGCCGGCGCTCCTCGGGCCGGATGAACCGCGCCTCGAGCGTCTTGGCGAAGACCGGGATCAGCAAAAGCGGCGCGACCGCCCCCAGCATCAGGCCCCAGCCGAGCAGCAGCAGCAGATCGGCGAGGTAGATCGGATTGCGCGAAAAGCGGTACGGCCCGCTCTCGACCAGAGCCGTCGGGGTCTCGCCCGGCATCAGCGTCGTTTTCGCCCGCGCGAAGGCGGCGGCCGACCATCCGGCGAGGCCCAGGCCGAGCGCGACGACCGCGACGCCGGCCGGGGCCCAGACCGGATCGCCGAACCCGTCGCCGAAAGCGTAGAGCGGCAGCCAGCGCGCGAGCGCCGCCGCCGCCAGCGCGAAGCCGATCAGCCACACGGGCGGCAGATCGATCCAATAGATGGCCGACCGTCGGGCGGGATCGCCCTCGGGCCTGTCCCCGGGACCTTGCGGCCGCAGTCCGAAATTCCGTCCGACCCGTCGCGTCACCGCGCCCTCCGTCGCTGCGCCCGTCCCCGATGCGCCCGTTCCCGAAGCGTCCGTTCCCAAAGCGTCCGTTCCCGAAGCGTCCGCCGCCCTTGCCGCGCCCGTGCTGCGCCCTTGCCGCGCCCTGGCTGCGCCCTGTGGCGGCGCCCGCCTCTACCCGCCGTCCGCCGGCGCGGCCGTTCCCGCCGCCGGAGGCCCGAGGGGGTCTAGGGGCCCGGGGGGCGCCGGGGGCGCCAGGGCCCCCCGGGGCGCGGGGAGTGGCGCGTGGTCGATCAGCCGCGCCCGGCCCAAACGCGCCGCGGCGAAAACGCGGCCCGGCCCGCTCGCCGGATCGGGCCAGGGCCGCAGCGTCTCGGCGTCCCGCGCCTCGAAATACTCCACCTGCTCAAAGCCCGCGGCCGACAGCGCCGCCGCGCCCGCCGCCAGGGTCTCTCCGGGATCGGCCCCGCCGGCAAGCGCCTCCGCAGCCTGCGACAGCGCCGCGTGCAGCGACGGCGCGATCGCCCGTTCGCGCTCGGTTAGATACCGGTTCCGCGACGACATCGCGAGCCCGTCGGCCTCGCGCAGGGTCGGCGCGCCCAGAATTTCCGTCGGGATGTCGAGATCGCGCGTCAGCCGTTTGATCACCGCCAGCTGCTGCCAGTCTTTCTCGCCGAAGATCGCCAGATCGGCTTCGGCCTGGATCAAGTATTTCGAAACCACCTGAGCCACCCCGTCGAAATGGCCCGGGCGCGCGGCCCCGCACAAGACGTCGGTCAGCCCGGTCACCCGGACCTGAGTGGCGAACCCGGCCGGATACATGACCTCGGGCGCGGGCGCGTACAGCACATCGCATCCGGCTTCCGCCAACAGACGCGCGTCTCGCGCTTCGTCGCGGGGGTAGGCGTCGAAATCCTCGGACGGGCCGAATTGGGTCGGATTGACGAAAATCGTCGCCGCCACCCGGTCAGCCCGCGCCTTGCCCAGAGCGATCAACGACAAATGCCCGTCATGGAGCGCGCCCATGGTCGGCGTGAGCGCGGTCCGCAGACCATCGGCGCGCCAGGCGCGCATGCGCGCGCGCAGCGCGGCCACGGTTCGGACCACCGGCGGCGAAAGCTCGCGGCGCAGCGCGTCGGCCTCAGGCGGGCGGGGCGGGAGACTCATGGGCGCGGTCCCTGGCGGAGCGGCTCATCCCGCGAGCCGCACATAGACCGAGACGTTGTGCGCCGAGACCGCGAAGGTGATCAAGCCGACCGCCGCCATGGTCGCCAGGGTGGGCCCGTTCGGATACCAAGCCACCAGCGCGGCCAGCGCGCCGTGCAACGCCAGCTTCGGCGCGACCCACGCTTGCCCCAGCGCGTCTTGGAGCGCCTTGACCAGCGGATTGGCTTCGACCGCTCCGGCCAGCCCCAACGCCATGCTGGTGGAGACGGCGTCGGCGACGCCGGACCCGAGCACCACCAGCGACACCGCCAGCGCCCAACGCCGACCGGCGGCGGATGCGCGCGCGCGCGCCGCCGCCACGCTCAAGGGGGGCTCGGGGTCTCGTGGTGTTGAATAATCACGCGCCATTCTGGCCTCGGCGACCGCCGCGGGCGTCTCCCGCGGCGCGTAACGCCGCAAAGCCTGCGCCAGCGCGCCTTGCCGAGGCAATCGGCGCGCGACCGGGCGCGGATCGTCGCGCGCCGGATCCGGCCGCTCGTTGGGCTTAGAGCCAGCCCCCGAGCTCACGCTCGACGATCGCCGCCATCATGTCGATATGCGCGTCGTCGCTGTTGAGGCACGGGATATAGGTGAAGGTTTCGCCGCCCCCCTCTTCGAAACCCTCTTTGATCTCTTCGTTGATTTCTTCGAGGGTCTCGACGCAATCGCTCGAGAAGCCGGGCGCGATCACCGCGATATTGCGCTTCCCCGCTCGGGCGATCTCTTCGACGTATTCGACGGTATAGGGCTTCAGCCATTCCTCCGGCCCGAAGCGGGATTGGAACGTCGTGACCAGCTTGTCGTCGCTCCAACCCAGCCGCTCGCGCAGCAGACGCGAGGTCTTTTGGCAGGTGCAGTGATACGGGTCGCCCTTTTTGAAATAGGATTGCGGGATGCCGTGGTAGGAGGCCACGACGACGTCCGGCGGCGTCGGGCGCTCGGCCAAATGGCGCTCGATCGACTGGGCGAGCGCCTCGATGTAAAGCGGATGGTCGTAATAGGCGGGGACCGTGCGGAACGCCGGCTGCCAGCGCATTTTCATCAGCGCGCGAAACGCCTGATCGTTCGCCGTCGCCGTGGTCGCCGCCGAGTATTGCGGATAGAGCGGGAAGAAGACGATCCGCTCGCAGCCCTCGGCGTGCAGTTTCTCGATCACGCTCGGCGTCGACGGGTTGCCGTAGCGCATGCTGAAATCGACCATGACCTGGTCGCCGTATTTGCCAGAGAAGCGCTTCGCCAACTTGGCGGTCTGCTCTTTCGTGATCGTCAGCAACGGGCTTTCGTTTTGCTCGTTGTTCCAAATGCCCCGATAGGCCTCGCCGCTGGAAAACGGCCGCTTCGTCAGCACGATCGTCTGTAGAATCGGCTGCCAGATCGCCGAGGGCCACTCGATCACGCGCTTGTCCGACAAAAACTCGTTCAGATAGCGGCGCATCGACCAATAGTCGGTGGCGTCGGGCGTCCCGAGATTTGCGATGATAACGCCCACTTTCGCCGGTTTGATTTTGGGATGGTCGACGGGAGCGTGCGCGAGCCGACCGGCGCCGGGCGTATCGAACATGGACTTCTCCATACGGGCCGCAGGCCGCGGCGCTGAAATCTTTTCCGAGGCAGGTAGTTATAGTCCGCCGCCGCTGCGTCAAACAGGCGCGACCCCGATCTCGCGCAACCGTTGCGGCGGCGAACCGTTCTCACGCGTCTCAAAGATTGCGAATCCCAAGTTTCGCTTGCTTATGCCATTCAGCTACGAGATGCTGTACGCGAGGCAAAGAGGAGCGGGCTGATGGATACACTCTACCGTATCTTGTACGCGGCGCATGCGCGCGGCACGCACCACAAAATCGCTTTGCGCGCGCTCGCGAAGCTGCGGGGCGACGACGGCGCGGCGTGGGCGCGGATGTATTTGAGCGAAGCGGCGCGGTTGATGGAGGGCGCCAAAGCCCCCGACGCGACGTTCAAAGATTTCACGAACCATGTCTTGCATGTCGGCGACAAGGATTGGGGCGGCGCGCCCGCCGCGGCGGCGGACTGGTACGGGCGCCTGGTCGACGCGCTGAAGGCCGGCGCCTGGGGCGACGCCGCGTATGCGGCGGGGGTGCTCAGCCATTACTACAGCGACCCGCTGATGCCGTTCCACACCGGCAGCTCGGACGCGGAAAGCTCGATCCACCGCGCGGTCGAATGGAGCGTCTCGAAAAGCTTCGAAGAAATCTGGGCGCTCGCCCCCGACGTGTCGCTGCGCCTGCTCACCGGGTTCGACCCGCTGGGCGACGACTGGCTGAAGCCGATGGTCCGGGCGGGCGCGGTCGCCTCGCATCAGCATTATTGGGACCTGATCGCCAATTACGATTTCGACCTCGGCGTAAAGCGGCCCGAAGAGGGTCTGTCGCCCGAGGCCAAGCGTTTTTTGGCGCCGTTGCTGGCGCAAGCGGCGGCGGGCACCGCCTATATGATGGAGCGGGCCGCGCTCGACGCGGACGTCGCGCCGCCGCGGGTGTCGCTGACGCTGAAAACCGTGGTCGCAGGGCTGCGGACGCCGGTGGCCTGGGTCGTTCGGAAGCTGGAGAACGCTGAAGAACGCGCGCTGGTCGCGGCCATCCACGCCGAGTTGACCGAGACCGGGAAAGTCGAAGAGACGCTTCCCGAAGAGTCCCGCGTGGTCCGGGTCGAACTCGCCAAACGCCGCGAAGCCGATCGCGCGGCCGAGCGCCGCCGCAGCGACGGGGGCGCGCCCCAGAACGGCGCCCTGTCGCGGCCGTCGCCCCTGACGGCGGCCAAGGCGGCGAGCACGCTTGCGACGAAGACCGCGAGCCCCGAAGACCGCGCGCGCGCCGACGCGTCGAACGCGCGGGTCAGCGACGCCGCCGCGGCGGCCGCCGCCGCGTTGAAGGGCCCCGCCGGGCCGCTTTGGCCGGCCAAGGGATCTCCGATCGGCGACGCCTCGGCGCCGCCGGCCGCGGATGGGGCCCGCGCCGCGCG
>CAZBIG010000210.1:0-5962 GCA_964491865.1 uncultured Neomegalonema sp.
CCTTCGACGTGGGCGTGTTCCTGACCGTGGTCGGGGCCGTGATGCTGGCGCTCGAAAGCCTGTCCCGGATCGCGCGCCACGCGGGCGAGACCGTCAATCTCGAGCCCATGGACGTCATGCCGGACAAATCGCCCGCTCAGGAACAGGAAAAGGAGACCCAGTAGCATGGAGTTTCTCGTCGCCGCGGCGATCGGCGTGCTGACCGCCGCCGGGCTTTATCTGGTGCTGCAGCAGCGGACCTTTCCGGTCATTATCGGCATCTCGCTGCTCAGCTACGCCGTGAACGTGTTCCTGTTCGCCTCGGGCCGCCTGGCGCTGAACCTGCCTCCGGTGTTGACGAAATCGGCCGAGGCCTACACCGATCCGCTGCCCCAAGCCCTGGTGCTGACCGCGATCGTGATCTCGTTCGGGATGTCGGCGGTCGTCGTCATGATCGCGCTCGGGGCCTATCTGTCGTCAGACACCGACCATATCGACATCGGCGCCGGCGACGGCGAAGGCGGGGGCCAGTGAACCACCTGATCATCACGCCGGCCCTGCTGCCGGCGGTCGTGGCCGCGCTCATCGTGCTGCTGGCGCGGCATGACGTGCGGCGGCAGCGGGCGATCTCGTTGATCGGGATGCTCGCGCTCGGCGGCGTCGCGCTCGCGCTGCTCGCCGCCGCCGCGACCGGCGCCATCCAAGTCTACGCGGTGGGCGACTGGCCGGCGCCCTTCGGCATCGTGCTCGTGCTTGATCGCCTGTCGGCGCTGATGGTGCTGTTGACCGCGGCGCTCGCGATCGCGGTGCTGCTCTACGCCATCGGCTCGGGGTGGGACGCGCGCGGCAAACATTTCCATGCGCTGCTGCAGTTTCTGCTGATGGGCGTCTGCGGAGCCTTTCTCACGGGCGATCTGTTCAATCTGTTCGTGTTCTTCGAAGTGCTGCTGATCGCCTCGTACGGCTTGATGATCCATGGCGGCGGCACGCGGCGCCTGCGGGCGGGCGTGCAGTACGTGATCTACAATCTGCTCGGCTCGACCCTGTTTCTGTTCGCGCTCGGCGCGATCTACGCGGCGACCGGCACCTTGAACATGGCCGACCTCGCCGAGCGCGCGGCGGCGACGCCGGTCGACGACACCGCGCTGCTCAGGGTCGGGGCCGTGCTGCTGCTGCTGGTGTTCGCGGTGAAAGCCGCGCTGCTGCCGCTGCATTTCTGGCTGCCCGCCACCTATGCCGAGGCCCCGGCGCCCGTGGCGGCGCTGTTCGCGATCATGACCAAGATCGGCGCTTACGCGATCCTGCGGGTCTACACCCTGATCTTCGGGCCCGAGCTGGCGGCCATGGACGGGCTGGTCGGCGATCTGCTGATGCCGGCGGCGCTGTTGACGCTGATCATCGGCATGGTCGGCGTGCTCGGGTCGCGCGAGATCGGACGGCTCGTGGCGTTCGCCGCGATCGGCTCGATGGGCACGCTGCTGATCGCGGTCGCGCTCTTCACCCGAGAGGCGACCGTCGCGGCGCTGTACTACATGCTGCACTCGACCCTGGCGACGGCGGCCCTGTTTCTGGTCGCCGATTTCGTGTCGGAACGGCGCCCCGGAACAGCCGGCCGGATCGCGCCCGCGCCCGCCTTTCCGCAGAGCGGATTGATCGCGGCGCTGTTCTTCGTCTCGGCGATCGCGCTGGCGGGCATGCCGCCGCTTTCGGGCTTTGTCGCCAAGCTGATGGTGATGGACGCGGCGCGCGGGGCCGAGAGCGTGTGGTGGGTCTGGGGCGTCATCCTGGTTACGTCGCTGATCGCGGTGGTGGGCTTCGCGCGGGCGGGCAGCACGGTGTTCTGGAAGCCGGCGGACGCCGCCCCCGCGGGGGCGATCGCCGGCGCCCGCGCCGGCGCCAAGGATCTGGCGGCGCGCCCCTCCGAGACGCTGGCCTTCTCGGCCGCCTTCGCGATCATCGGGGCGCTGGTGCTGTTGACGATCCTGGCCGGCCCGATCTCGGATTATCTCGACGCCACCGCCGCGCAGCTTTACGCGCCCGCCGAGTACATCGGCGCGGTCGTGCGGCCCGAACAAGGATAGGTGAGCGCCATGCGGAGGTTTCTGCCCCATCCCTGGCTGACGGTGCTGCTCACCTTGGTCTGGATGATGCTGTACAACACGATCTCGCTGGGGACGTTCGTCTTCGGTCTGATCTTGGGCGTCTTGATCCCGATCATCACGGCGCCGTTTTGGCCCGATCAGCCAAAGGTCAAAAACATCCCCAAGATCGCCGAATACGCGCTGGTGGTGTTGTGGGACATCGTCGTCGCCAACTTTGTGGTCGCGTGGACCATTCTTTTCATTCCCAATCGAGAGATCCGGTCGACCTGGGTCAGCATCCCCCTCGATGTGCGCTCGCCCGAAGCGATCACCGCGCTGGCGGGAACGATCACGATGACGCCGGGCACGCTGTCGGCCGACACATCGGCGGACGGGCGCAGCCTGCTGGTGCATTGTCTCAATGAGAACGACACCGCGTCGGTGCGGGACCAGATCAAACAGCGATATGAGCGCCGCCTGTTGGAGATTTTCGAATGATCGCGTACGCGCTGTACTTCGCCGTGGGCTGTTTCGGCCTTGGCTTCTTGTTCAATCTCTATCGCATCGTGATCGCGCCCGGGGTCGGAGACCGCATTTTGGCGCTCGACACGTTGGTGATCAACGCGATCGCTTTGGTCACGCTTTACGGGATCGTCGAGAGCACGCAGACGTATTTCGTCGTCGCGATCATCCTGGCGATGGTGGGGTTCGTCTCAACCGTCGCTTACTGCCGCTATTTGCTGCGCGGCGACATCATCGAGTGAGGGGCGCGAAATGATCCTCGTCGAATTTCTGGTGTCGGCCTGCCTGGTGATCGCCGGCGTGTTCGGGCTGGTCGGATCGTTCGGGCTGCTCAAGCTCCAGGACCGCATGGCCCGCCTGCACGCGCCGACCAAGGCGACCACTTTGGGCGTCGGCGGCGTCCTCATCGCGTCGATGTTGTATTTTTACTTTTACGAAGGCGTGTTCTCGTTCCATGAATTGATGGTCACGCTGTTTCTGTTCCTTACGGCGCCAATCACCGCGCATTACATCGCCAAGTCGCACATTCATCGCAACTACAAAGCCAAAGACCTGCCGGACACCCAAAGCGGACGGGGGTGGGCGAGTTTTGAAGACGCCGCGGACCACGATCCGGCGCGCGGTCAGAAAGAAAAGCGCCGGCTTCGCCGCGCCTGAGGGCGTCGCGTCGGTGGGGAACGTCCTGAGACGCCTCGGGGCGACGCGTCTCAGGACCGGTTTCGGGCGGCGCGTTCGGACCGCGCCTTAGAAAATCAGATCGGTCTCGTCGAACTGTTCATCCAGAGCCGCGCCGCCCACGACATTGTTGATCTGGATCTCGATCGAGTTGGTCGGGTCGAGCGCCAAGCTCAGCGTGATCTGCTGCGCGCTCTCCGACACGACGACAAAGTCTTCCAACGCGGTGGCGACGGCGCTGACGTCGATCTGGTCCGTCCCATCCGCCTCGAACCCGAAGATCCGGAAAGTTGCGAGGGTTCCAGAGGCGTCCGGGTCGTCGAAATAGGCGTCGGACACCACGAACAGGTCGGCCGCGCTATCGCCAAAGCTCAAAAACCCGCCGTAATACACGGACAGCTCGGCGGCGCTTTCGAAGCGGTCGGCGCCGTCGCCGCCGTAGAGCTCTGAGACGGCGCCCCCGCCGCCGATCAACGTGTCGGCGTCCGCGCCGCCGAACAGGAAATCGGTTCCGGCGCCGCCCTCGAGCCGGTCGGCCCCGTTCTCGCCGAACAACCTGTCGCCGCCGTCGCCGCCGTAGAGCTCGTCGCCCTCGGTCCCGCCGACCAGCGAGTCGGCCCCGTCGCCGCCGAACAGGGTGTCGGTTTGAGCGCCGCCGCGCAGCGTGTCGTCGCCGGCCGCGCCCAGCAGTTGGTTGGCCCCGAGGTCGCCGGTCAGCGAGTCGTTCCCGTCGCCGCCCTGCGCATTCTCGACCAAGCCGACGATCTCGACATTGCCGAAGCCGTCGTTCAACACCGCTCCGGTCGACAGGTTGACGACGACGGCTTGATCGGCGGCGTCGTCGACGCGCCAGAGATCCACGCCCGCGCCGCCGTCGATCTCGTCGACCCCGTCGCCGCCGATCAGCGTGTCGTTTCCATCGTCGCCGAACAGGGTGTCGTCGTCGTCGCCGCCCAGCAGGCTGTCGCCTTCCGCGCCGCCGAAAAAGAAGTCGGCGCCCGCGCCGCCGTACAGCGTGTCGTCGCCGGCGTCGCCGATCAAAATGTCGGCGTCCGCGCCGCCGAACAGCCGATCGGCCCCGGCGTCGCCCGACAGCGTGTCTTCGCCCTCGTCGCCGGTCACGCTGTCGCCGCCCGCGCCGCCGAACAGGCTGTCCGCGCCCGCGCCGCCGAACACCGTGTCGTTTTCGCCGTCGCCCAGGATCACATCGTCGCCCGCCTCGCCGAGCAGCAGGTCGGCGCCAAGGCCGCCGCTCAAGCTGTCGCCGTCCGCGCCGCCGGATAGGGAGTCGGCCCCGTCGCCGCCCGACAAACTGTCGCCCCCGTCGCCGCCGGACAGCGTGTCGGCCCCGGCGTCGCCGAACAGGGCGTCGGCGTCCGCCAGACCGGAGAGCGCGTCGTCGCCGGCGCCGCCGAACAGCGTGTCGGCGCCGTCGCCGCCGAACAGGCTGTCGCCGCCGCCGTCGCCTTGCAGGCTGTCGGCCCCGGCGCCGCCGAACAGCCTGTCGTCGTCGGTTCCGCCGGAGACGGTGTCGTCGCCGTCCTCGCCCAGGAGCGAGTCGGCGCCGTCGCCGCCGAACAGGCTGTCCCCGTCGGCGCCGCCCGCCACCGTGTCGTCGCCGGCGTCGCCGTAGAGCGCGTCCGCCCCGGCGCGCGCCGACAACGCGTCGGCGCCTTCGCCGCCATAGATCGTGTCTTCCCCGCCGGGCGCGTCGCCGACGCGGTCGCCCTGCAACAGATCGTCGCCTTCGCCGCCAAGCAGGCTGTCGGCGCCGAGATCGCCGTCGAGCGTGTCGTCGCCCGCGCCGCCTTCGAGCGTGTCGGCCCCGTCGTCGCCAACGAGGCTGTCGTCGCCGGCGCCGCCGAACAGGCGGTCGTCGTCCGCCTCGCCGAACAGCGCGTCGTTGTCCTCGCCGCCGTCGAGCGTGTCCGCCCCGTCGCCGCCGAACAGCCGGTCCGCGCCCGCGTCGCCGCCCAGGCTGTCGGCGCCGCCCATGCCGTTCAGCGTGTCGGCGCCGCCCTGGCCGGACAGCGTGTCGTCGCCCGCACCGCTCGAGATGCGGTTGTCGGCGTCGTCGCCGAGGATCGAATCGGCCCCGTCGCCGCTCGCCACGAACTCGACGCCTTGAACCTGGTCGGCGTCGCCGAAGGCGTCGGTCGCCGTCCCGTTCTTGAGATCGATGACCACCGGCCCGTCGCCCTCGACGATCCAAAGGTCGAGGCCGTCGCCGCCGTCGATCAGATCGGCCCCGGCGCCGCCGGTCAGCGTGTCGTCGCCCGCGCCGCCCTCGAGGGTGTCGTCGCCGGCGCCGCCGAACAGCAGGTCGGCGCCTTCGTCGCCCTCGAGCGTGTCGGATCCCGCCAGCCCTTCGAGCCGGTCGGCGCCGGCTCGGCCGAACAACGCGTTGTCGGTCGCGGCGCCCCGCAGCGTGTCGGCGAAGGCGCCGCCTTCGAGGTCCTCGACGCCGAAGATCGAGTCGAGGTCGCCGAACCCGTCTGTCGCCGCCGAGTCGAGCGTCACGGCTGCGCCTTGCGTCCCGGCCGGATCGACGCGCCACAGATCGCGGCCGTCGCCGCCTTGAACATCGTCCGCGCCGCGGCCGCCGATCAGCGTGTCGTCGCCGTCGCCGCCCGACAGGGTGTCGTCGCCAGCGCCGCCGGCCAGCGAATCGGCGCCCGCGTCGCCGAACAGCGCGTCGTCGCCCG
>CAZBIG010000211.1:0-5959 GCA_964491865.1 uncultured Neomegalonema sp.
GGCCCCGGCCGCCGCGATCGCGCGCGAGGCCCCGGACGCGATGGCCGAGCGGGTGTGCGCCGCGTTGTTCGATCAGGCCGGGACCGCGGCTTTGGTCGCCGCGGCCGAGGGCGCTGGCTGGCGCCTCGCCGACGCGCTCGAGACCGCGCGCTGCCGGTATCTGTTCATCGACGGCGGCGCGCCTCGGCCGGCCGGCCATCTGATCGTGGCCCGCTACGGCAATCACCCGCTGATCCCGTGGCTCGCCGACTATTACCGCGCGCGCGGCGACGCGGGCGGGATCGCGCGGCTGTTCTCGCGGCGCTCGGACGCGGGCGACGCGCGGGCTTGGCTCGAGGCCGAGATCCGCCGTTTTCGTCTCGAAGACCCGGCGATCTCGAAGCTCTACGTCCGGGCGCGTTTAGCGCTCGATGTGGCGCTGCGCGCCGCGAAACGGCCCTGAGCCGCCCAGCCTGAGCGGCCCAGCCTGACCCGCCCAGCCTGAGCCGCCCAGCCTGAGCCGCCCAGCTTGGCCCGCCCGCCGCTCGGGCGCGGCGCGTCTTCGCCCGGCGCCGCGACGAGCGCGCGTCAGTCGAGTTCGCGCAGCGCCGAGACCACCCGGTCGCGGAGACGGGCGCGATAGTCGGCGATGTCGTCGCGCATGACGGCGGCGACCTTGACCGACAGGCCGCCGAGCTTGGCCAGAACCGACCGGCCCTCGGGCGAGCCGTAGAGGTCCAGAAGCTTATCCAGCTCCGCTTCGGTGAAGGCGTCGGCGTAGAGCGGCGGCAGTTTCGGGAAGACCGCCGCGTAAAGCGCGCCGAGCTCGGCCTCCATGTCGGCGACCAGCCGATCGGTCATTTCGGGCGTCAGCGTTTTGCCGCGCCGCCCCGCCTCGTCGCGCAGCTGTTTCTCGAGTTCGGGCCGGAACGCGCCGAGCATGGCCGCGAGCCGGTCGCGCGGCAGGGCGAGGCGAAGCACCTGTTCGGCCTTTCGCAGCTTGCGGTCGCGCGTTTGGGCCGGATCCGGCGAGGCGGCCGCGCTGGGGGGCGCGGCGCTCTGGGGGGCGGCGTTTCGGGGCGCGGAGACGGCGTCCGGGTCGCGAGGGGCGGCCGCGGGCCCGTCCGCCGGATCGAACAGCTCCGCAGGAAAGCCGGCGTCGCCGGGTTCCGCGACGGTGGTCTGCGCGGCGACGGGCGGCGGCGCGGCCGCGAACAGAGCCGCCGCGAGCGCCGCCGCCGGCGCGCGCGCCGGCCGCCATGGTTCGAGCCTCAACATCCGCATGCCCTCCGCCCCTTTCGGCGCCGCCGTGCGCCCCCCGCCGGGGCCCGCCGTCGGCGCCAGCCTTCGCACGCCCGGTCGTCCGCGAACAAGGCGGCGCCCGCCGTGTTCGGTTCGCGCCCCGCCTGCGCTAGATCGCGAAGCGGCGCGCGACGACGCGCCCCGCGCCCGACCGCGCCTTTCCGGGAGACCGCATGTCCGCTCACGAGACCGCCTCGCCGCCCGCGCCCGACGGCGCGCCGCCCAGCCGGTCGCAGACCAAGCCCTGGACAGCGCTGCGGAGCCCCGCGCTGCGGCTGTATCTCGGCGGCGCCTTTTTCGCGCTGAACGGGCTCTGGATCCAACGGGTGACGCTCGCCTGGCTGGTCTGGACCCTGACCGGGTCGGCGGCGTGGGTCGGCCTGGTCGCGGGCGCGCTCTACGCGCCGACAATTGTGTTCGGGCCCCTGTTCGGCGTGTTGGCCGATCGCGTCGATCTGCGCCGGGGCGCGCTGGTCACGCAGTCTCTGCTGACCGCGCTCACGGTCGCGCTTTGGGCGCTTTGGAGCGCCGGGCTGCTCGGGGCGGGCGGTCTGATCGGGGTCGCGCTTTTGATGGGCCTGGTCTGGAGCGCTCACCACCCGATCCGCTTGGCGCTGGCGCCGCGCCTCGCGCCGGCCGGCGCCGTGGCGCAGACCGTCGCGCTGGCGTCGGTCAATTTCAACGTCAGCCGCATGACGGGGCCGGCGGCGGCGGGCCTGTTGCTCGCCGGGCCGGGGCCCGAGGCCGCGCTGTTGGTCAACGCGCTCTGTTTCGCGCCTTTCCTGTTGGCGCTCGCGGCGCTGCGGATCGAGTCGGGGTCGGCGCAGACGGCGCAAAAACCCTTTTGGCGCGCGCTGAGCGGCGATTTGAGCGACGGGGCGCGGCGCGCCTTGGGCGATCCGGCGATCCGCGTCGCGCTGATCGGGACCGCGGGCTTCGCGCTGATCGCCCGCGCGCCGCTCGAGATCACCGCGGCGATCGCCGACGGCGCCTTTGGCGCCGGGGCTCGGGGGCTGGGCGAGGCGACGGCGGCGGCGGGGGGCGGCGCGCTGTTGGCCGGTCTCTGGCTGGCCAGCCGCGCCGGCGACGACGCCGCTTCCTTGTCGCGCATCGGTTGGGCGGCGCTGGGGCTGGCGGGTCTCCTCGCCCTGGCGCTGTCGGCCAGCGCCGCGGCCCCGCCGTCATGGGCGATCGCGCTGGTCTGCTTCGCGGGGCTCGGCTTCGCCGCCTCCACCGCGGGCGTCGCGTTCCAGTCGGCGGTGCAGCTCAGCCTCGACGACGCCCATCGGGGGCGGGTCATGAGCTTTTGGACCCTGCTCGGCATCGGCGGCGCCGCGGTGGGCGCGGGCGCGCTCGGCCTCGTCGCCGACGCGGCGGGATTGCGAGCGGCGCTCGCGGGGCTCGGCGCTCTGGGTTTGGCCCTTGGTTTGGCCCTCGGGGCGATCGCGGCGGTCGGGGCGTTGCGGCCGCCGCGCCCTCCTGTCCGCCCTGTCCGCCCTGTCCCCCAAGTCCCCCAAGTCCCTCAGGTCTCCCCTGTCCCCCAGGTCCCCCCTGACCCTCAGGTCCGCGCGACAGCGTTTGACGCCGGGTCCGGCGCTCGACACGATGCGCCCGCGGCGACGCCCCTCGGCTCGGCGCGCGTTTCGGCAGAGGAGAGGCGACGGTGACAAACCCGTTCACGGGCGATCGCAGCGGGGCGCCCGGCCATGGCGGCGGCCCGGCTTCGGCGAAGCGGGCGGCGGCGCTGCGGGCGCTCGACGCCGTCGAGCCCGGCATGAAGCTCGGCCTCGGCACCGGGTCCACGGCGGCCGAATTCGTCGAGGCGCTGGGCGAGCGGGTTCGCGGCGGGCTGCGGATCGTCGGCGTGCCGACGTCGATCGCCACCGGGAAGCTGGCGGAAAAGGCGAAAATCCCGCTGACGACGCTCGACAGCGCCGGCTGGCTGGATCTCACGATCGACGGCGCCGACGAAATCGACGCGGATCTGAACCTGATCAAGGGCGGCGGCGGCGCGCTTTTGATCGAAAAAATCGTCGCCTCGGCGTCCGACCGCATGATCGTGATCGCCGACGACAGCAAGCGCGTCGAGCGCTTGGGCGCGTTCCCGCTGCCGATCGAGGTGACGCCGTTCGGGTGGGAGACGACGCGCGCCGTGGTCGAGCAGGTGTTGTCGGATCTGCCCTGCGCCGGGAAAGAGGCGAAGCTGCGCCTGGTCAAGGACGCGCCGTTCATCACCGACGAGGGCAATATGATCCTCGATCTGCATTTGCAGCGGATCGACGAGCCCCGCAGCCTGGCCGTCGCGCTGAACGCGATCCCGGGCGTGATCGACAGCGGGCTGTTCATCGACATTTGCGATCAGGCGATCATCGCCGACGCCTCCGGCCGGATCACGGTGATCGACGCGCCAAGCGGGTGAGGGCGGGGCGCCGCGGCGAGTCCGGCCCGGCTCGGCCCCGCCGCGAGCGATCACGATCCGCGCTCGAAAGCGTTTCTGGCTTAACGCCCGCCGGACGCGCGGTTACCTGGAGGCGTGCGCGTCCGCCGAGGCGCTATGGAGGCGCGCGACCGCAGACCAGCGCGCGTTCCCCGCGACCCGAGCGCGCCCAAGCAGGAGGCCGGCCATGGCGGACCGCGCGTTCGACTACGATCTTTTCGTCATAGGCGGCGGCTCTGGCGGGGTGCGCGCCGCGCGGATCGCGGCGGGCTACGGGGCCTCGGTCGCGATCGCCGAGGAGTACCGCTTCGGCGGCACCTGCGTGATCCGCGGCTGCGTGCCGAAGAAGCTGATGGTCTACGCGAGCCAGTACCCGGAGCACTTCCACGACGCCAAGGGCTACGGCTGGCGCGTGCCGGAGGAGCCGCCGGCCTTCGACTGGAGCGCGTTCGTCGAAGCGAAAGACGTCGAGATCGCTCGGCTCGAGCGCGCGTATCGCGCCAATCTCCAGAAAGCCGGCGTCGAGCTCCACGACTGCCGCGCCGAGGTCGCAGGGCCGCACAGCGTTCGGCTGATGAGCCACGGAAGCGGCGTCTCGGCCAAGCACATCCTCGTCGCCGTCGGCGGCCGGCCCTTCGTGCCCGACTTCCCGGGCTCCGAGCACGCGATCACCTCGAACGAGATCTTCCATCTCGCCGAGTTGCCGAAGCGCATCCTCATCGCGGGCGGCGGCTACATCGCCTGCGAGTTCGCCGGCATCATGAACGGTCTCGGCGTCGACACCACGCTCATCTATCGCAAGGACCAGATCCTAAACGGCTTCGACCGCGAGGTGCGCGACTTCGTGCAGGCGGAGATGGCGCGGAAGGGCGTCAAATTTATCTTCAACCAGGTGCTCACCTCGCTCGAGAAACGCGCCGCCGGCCTCGTCGCGCATCTGACCGGCGGCGGCTCGGTCGAGATCGACGTGGCGATGTTCGCCACCGGGCGGCGGCCGAACACCGACGGGCTCGGCCTCGAGACCGCGGACGTCGCGCTCGGATCCTCGGGCGAAGTGCCGGTCGACGCCTACAGCCAGACGACGACGCCCTCGGTCTACGCGGTCGGCGACGTCACGAACCGCATGAACCTGACGCCCGTCGCGATCCGCGAAGGCCACATGTTCGCCGACACGGTCTTCGGCGGGACGCCGCAGGCGCCGGACCATGCGCTGGTGCCGACGGCGGTCTTCACGCAGCCCGAGATTGGCACGGTCGGCATGACCGAGGACGAGGCGCGGGCGAGCGGCGAGGCGATCGAGGTCTACAAGGCCGCTTTCCGGCCGATGGCGCACATCCTCGCGGGACGCGAGGAGCGCATGTTGATGAAGCTCCTCGTCGCGAAGGCTAGCCGGCGCGTCCTCGGCGTCCATATCGTCGGCCATGGCGCTGGCGAGTTGATCCAGGCGGTCGGGATCGCGGTGAAAATGGGCGCGACCAAGGAGCAGTTCGACGCGACGGTCGCCGTCCATCCGACCGCCGCGGAAGAGCTCGTGACGTTGCGAACGCCCGTTTCGGAATGAGCGCCGCGCAGGCCGACGGTTGATCCAAGTCCCCGAACGCCCACCTTAAAGCGTCGGTAAGGAAATCCGGTCACAGCCAGAAATCGACTGCGACATCGCGAGAGGCCGCGTCGGCCGTCGCGCGCACAACCTAGCGAGGGACCCAATGCCTTGGAGCAATAACGGGGGCGGGCCGAAGTCGAGCCGCCCGAGCGGCGGACCATGGGGCGGAGGCGGCGGCGGCGGCGGTCGCGGCTCCGGAGGCGGCGGCGGCCAAGGCCCCTGGGGCGGCGGCTCCGGAGGCGGAGGCGGCGGCGGCGGCGGCGGTCAGGGACCGAACATCGACGACTTCTTCAAGAAGGGCCAGGACCAGCTCAAGACGGTTCTGGGCGACGGCGGCGGCGCCGGCGGCTTTGGCGTGCTCCTGTTCCTGGTTCTGATCGCCGGCGCGTGGCTTTACGCCTCGTTCTACACCGTGAAGCCGAACGAAGAAGCGGTCGTCCTGACGTTCGGCGAGCGCACGCGCGTCGACGGCCCGGGCCTCAACTTCGCGCCTTGGCCGGTGCAGACCGCTGAAATCCGCGCCGTGACGAGCGAGAACATCATCGCCATCGGCACCACCAGCGGCGGCGCCAACCCGCGGAGCCGCGGCCGGCTGAGCGAGCCCGGCCTGATGCTGACCGGCGACGAGAACATCATCG
>CAZBIG010000212.1:0-5956 GCA_964491865.1 uncultured Neomegalonema sp.
CGGTTTTGCCCAAAGCGCCATATGTTGACAGCGAACGGGTGTTGGAGGCGTTGGATGTCTTTTGTCAGAGCGGCGGTCTTCGCGGTGGTCGCAGGCCTGTGCGCCGCGCCGGCCGCGGCGCAGGAAAGCGCCTATCCGGGCTTCGGTCCGGACTATGACACCGGCGATCTGGCGCCCGGGTTCGAGCTGCCGGGCCAATTCCCCGACACGCCCGAGCGCGAGCAGGTCACGCCTTTCGGCGAGGAGCCGTCGGCCAATGACGGCGAGCAGGATCGGCCGATCAACGTGATCGGCGGACAGACCGAAACCTTCGAGCCGGGCTTGATCGGCGACGCGCTCAACACGGCCAAGAGCCGCTTGTTGGACAGCGCGCGGCGCGACGCTCAGTCGCCCGAATAGCGTTTTCCTAATCGCGACGCCGCGCCTGAGCGGGCGCGGCGCTTATCGGTTCGACGAGCTGTGGCCGGACGCCCAGCGGCCGATGCGAACCAGCCAATCCGTGACGACCGCGGCGTGAACCAGGGCCGTGAAGGTCGCCCAAGCCTCGGCTTGGGTTTTCGGATCCTGCTCGCGCACGACGGCGAGCAGAAAGCTCACCGCCGCCAGCACCAGATCGATTGTTTCGGTAGGCATGCGCCACCCCTTTTATTGTGGTCGACAACCTTCCCTTGTGCCCCTGCGCTTAGGTGGCGCCATCTGTGCTATTTGTCAATCCATTTAGGCCATGCGGCCATACAGTGGATGATATTTTTTAGTCCTCATCCTGGGCGCGCAGCGCTTCGGCGACGCGGGCGCGGTGCAGGGCGCCGAGGTCGACCGCGTTGTCGATGGCGTAGGCGGCGGCGAGGGTCAGGTAGGCGCTACGGTCGAGGCCCTGAGACTGCGCGGCGCGCGTCACCCGGGTCAGCAACCCCGGATCCACGCTCACGATGATCCGCGCCTTTTTCCGGTTCTTCTGCGGTTTCAGGGTGGTTGAGGCGGGGCGGCCGGCCGGGCTCGGCCCGGCGAGCGCCAGCGCGTCGGGCTCTCGCGCCGCGCAGCCTGCGTGCTCGGTCGCGTCGTCCGATCGATCTTCCGTCGCAATCCTGTCTTCGGAAGCGTCGTCTGCGTCAGGGTGAGACGAGTCGTCGATCGGCATTGGGCTCTCCTTTTTAAAAGTCGCCCAGTTAGCGATTGAATGCGCACAATGCTAGCCAAAAAATCGCAAGTGGCATACGCTTGACCCACGGTGGGAGAGAAATTACCGATTGGTCGGATATGTCTATTTGAGCGCCGGCGGCGGGGGTTCTTCCGGGTCTGGTCTCGGGGTCTGTGCAAAGATCCTGAGCAATACTGTGGATAACTTTGCGGCCCCGTGGGGCGGGGCCACTTGGCGGCCGGCGCCCGACGCGCGCCGGCCATTGAAACCGGCCGCACGGCTCGGCTAGACGAACGCATCTCGCCCTAAATCCGGATGTGGAGCGCTCTGACCGTGTCGACCCAAAATCTCGGCGATCTCGCAGCCGAATTGCGCCTGGCGGACCGCAAGGCGCTCACCTTCGACGTGGTCGGGGCGTTGATCGACTTCGAAACCGGCTTGATCGAGGCGGTGCGGCGCATCGCCGGCGACGCCGCCGCGCCGCTGGACGACGCGGCGATTTTGGCTGCGGCGGGGTCGGCCGAGAGCCGCGCCGTCGACGCGCCGGTCTATCGCGAGGCGCTCGAGGCGCTGTGGGACGCGATGGCCGGCGAGCTGGGCTTGCCGCGCACTCCGGCGGCGGCCGCGGCGTTCGCGGCCTCGCCGGCCGATTGGCCCGCCTTTCCCGACAGCGTCGACGCGCTGAAACGGTTGAAGAAGCGCTATCGCCTGGTGGCGATCACGAATGTCGACCCGGAGACGCTGGCGCTGTTCTCCAAGACGCTGAAAAAGCCGTTTCACGACGCCGTGACCGCGGTCGACGCCGGGGCGCGGAAGCCCGATCCGCGCGCCTTCGCCTTCGCGCTCGGCCGGCTCAGCGCCAAGAAGATCGGGCGCGAGGCGGTGCTCCACGTCGCCCAGAGCCAACACCATGATCTGCGCCCGGCCCGCGCCGCGGGGCTCGACACGGTGTGGCTCGAGCGCCGGCAAGGCAAAATCGGTCCGGGCGCGACGCCCTTCGCGACGCCGATCGCGCCGCGGTGGCGGATCGATCGTCTGTGGCCCTTGGTCGCCGCGGTCGAGAGCGCGTTCGGCGCGCCGGCGCCGGACGAGCCGGCCTGGGCGCCGCGGCGGGCGGCGGCGGGACGAAGCGTCTCGCCGCGGGGCGCCGGTTCTGAAGCCGAGTCGGAAGCCGGCGCCTCGGGCGGGCCCCTGACCGGCGCTTCCGCCGGTTCTTCGATCGATTCCTCGACCGATTCTTCGGCCAGTTCTTCGGCCGCGGCGGCCGCCTCGCCCGCAGACAAGGGGGCCGGCCGCGCGGCGGCCAACGGCGCCGTCCCGACCGATCTGGCCCGGCTGACGATCGTCGGGGCCCGCGAGGGGCTGCGCGCGAAAAAATTCTCGGCGCGAGAGCTGACCGAGGCCTGCCTGTCGGCGATCGAGGCGGCCGACCGCCTGAACGCCGTGGTCTGGAAGACGCCCGAAAAGGCGCGCGCGATGGCCGACGCCGCCGACGCGCGGCTGGCCTCGGAGGGCGCCGCGGCCCCCGCTCTTTGCGGGATCCCGCTCGGGATCAAAGATCTGTTCTGCACCGAGGGCGTCGAGAGCCAAGCGGCCTCGGCCATTCTGGCCCGCTTCAAGCCGCCCTACGAATCGACCGTGACCCGCCAATTGTGGGATCGCGGCGCGGTCATGCTCGGCAAGCTCAACATGGACGAGTTCGCCATGGGCAGCTCGAACGAGACCTCCTGCTACGGGCCGGCGGTCAACCCCTGGCGCGGCGCCGGCGGCAACGCCGATTTGACGCCCGGCGGCTCGTCGGGCGGCTCGGCGAGCGCGGTGGCGGCGGATCTCTGTCTCGCCGCGACCGGCACCGACACGGGGGGCTCGATCCGGCAGCCCGCCGCCTTCACCGGCATCGTGGGGCTGAAGCCGACCTATGGGCGCTGTTCGAGATGGGGCGGCGTCGCCTTCGCCTCGTCGCTGGACCAGGCGGGACCGATGACCAAGACGGTGCGCGACGCCGCCATCATGCTCGAGGCGATGGCCGGCGAGGACCCCAAGGACAGCACCTCGGCCCCGATCGCGGTGCCGGACTTCGAGGCGGCTTGCGTCGGCGATCTGCGCGGCCGGGTGATCGGGATCCCGGCTGAGTACCGTCTCGACGGCGCGCCCGAGGAGATCGCCCGGCTGTGGGACCAGGGCGCCGACTGGCTGCGCGACGCGGGGGCCGAGATCCGCGAGATCTCGCTGCCCCACACGAAGTACGCGCTGCCCGCCTATTACATCATCGCGCCGGCCGAAGCGTCCTCGAACCTGGCCCGCTATGACGGCGTGAAATACGGCCTGCGCGCCGAGCCCGCGCCGGGCGACGGCGTCGCCGAGATGTATGAGAAGACCCGCGCCGAGGGGTTCGGCCCGGAGGTGCGCCGCCGCGTGCTGATCGGGTCTTACGTGCTGTCGGCCGGCTACTACGACGCCTATTACCTGCGCGCGCAGAAGGTGCGGACCTTGATCAAGCGGGACTTCGACCAGGCCTTCGAGGCGGGGGTGGACGCGATCCTGACGCCCTCGCCCCCGTCCGCCGCCTTCGCGATCGGCGATCCGGCCATGGAGGATCCGGTGAAGATGTATCTGAACGACGTCTTCACGGTGACGGTGAACCTGGCGGGGCTGCCGGGGATCTCTACGCCGGCCGGGCTCGACGCCCGCGGCCTGCCGCTCGGGCTGCAACTGATCGGCAAGCCCTTCGGCGAAGCGGATCTGCTGAACGCGGCGACGGCGCTCGAGCGCGCGGCGGGGTTTTCGGCGAAGCCCGACCGCTGGTGGTGAGGGGCGTTTCGCGAAACGCCGCGCGAGGGGGGCGGAAGAGGCCCGAGTAGCCCCCCAAAGAGACGCGCCCAGAGACCCCCGCAAGAGGCCCGCCCAAGAGGCCCGCCCAAGAGGCCCGCGAAAGAGCCGGCGGGAAATGCCCTGGAACGGGCCCGCGCGACGCCGGGCATCCCCCCCGGCGCCGCGCGGCGGCTGCATTCGCGGCCGCGGTCGCCGCGCCGCGACGTCGGCGCAAGATGTCGGCGCAAGATGTCGGCGCAAGACGGCGGGTCGGGAGGGCGCCGCCGAGAGGGCGCTCGCGGCGCAGCGGGGCGCGGGCGGTCGGCGGGGCTCGGGGGGCGGCGCGACCGGACGCCGTTGCGCAGGAGGGGCGACCGTGGCGGGCGCTCTGAACTCACCTCCGAGAGGGCCCTCTCGGCGGTTCCGTCCGTCGCCGCATCCGTCTGGCGGCGCCGCCGCGGCGGGGCAAGGCCGCGTCGGGCGGGCCCGACGCGCCGCGCAAGCGCGGTTGACAGCCTTGCCCCGCCCCGGCGCCCCCGCCTTCGGGACGCTGCGACGGACGGCTCCGCCGAGAGGGCGCGGCGCGCGGGGCGCTCGCGGTTGACCCGCGCGCCGTCGCGCGGGGCGGCGGGCGCTTTGGGCTCGCCGCCGAGAGGGCCCTCTCGAAGGGTTCCGTTCGTCGCCGCATCCGTTTGGCGGCGCGCGGCGGGGGGGGCGCGGGCGCCCTTAGATGGCGACGGTCTCCATGACGCTCGGCGCGACCACCCGGGTCGGGGCCATCGCCGCGGCGAAGCCGTCGGCCGACTGGGCCAGCAGCGGGAAAGTCTGATAATGGCAGGGGACGACCACGTCGAATTGGAAGAATTTCTTGCAGGCGAACGCCGCCCGCTCGGCGTCCATGGTGAACCGGCCCCCGATCGGAACGACGCCGACCCGCGGCTTATGCAGCTCTTGATACAGGCCCATATCCGCGAACACGTCCGTGTCGCCCATGAAGTAGAGCGTCTCGCCGCCGGTCTCGATCATGAAGCCGCATTCCCCGCCCGCATAGACCGGACGCCCGTCGATCGCGACCGAGGAGCTGTGGACCGCATGCACCAGCGTCACGCGCACGCCGTCCAGATCGACCTGGCCGCCCTTGTTGAACCCCACCGCGTCGTCGCCGAACTCGAGCGCCTGCATCAGCTCGAACATCCCGACCGGAACGGCGCCGGTCTTCTCGACGATTTCCTTCGCGTTCGCGGCATGGTCGAAATGGCCGTGGCTGAGCAGCAGATGGGTCGCGCCGCGGGTCGCCTCGTCGAAGCGGCTTTCGTCGAAGCTCGGACTGCCGCGCAGCCAAGGGTCCACAAGAAGGGTCTTGCCGCCCGCCTCGATGCGGAACCCTGAATGCCCGAGCCAAGTGATGGTCCAAGTGGCCATGATCGCCTCCTGTCGCGTTGCGCCGGCGCGCCCCGCCGGTCGGCGATAGGTTTAACCAAGCAATGCGCCGCCCAAAAGGCGCGCCGAAGGCCCCCTCGACCGCGGAGGGCGTCGGCGGCGGCCCTGAGCTCGGCGCATCGGCCGGCGCCGGGGCCGCGCCGTTCCGGGCGGGAGGACGGGCTCGGTTTTTTGGCCGAGAGCGGGCGGAGGATCCCGGGCCTAGTCGCCGCGGGCCAGACGGGCCGCGGCTTGCGCTTCGCCGTGCGACCGGGCCAATCGCTCTCGGGCGGCCTCCCAGTCGGGCTCGATCGCGGCGCGGGCGCGGCGCACCGCGACGAGCCGCTCGCGCGCCGCCGCCGCCCAAACCGCATGGGCGCGCGCCTCGAGCAAATCGCCCGGCGCCGGCCGCACCGATCCGAGCGCCGCCTCGAGCGCGTCGATCTCTCGGTCGAGCGCCGTGATCGCCCGTTGGACGGCGGCCAGATCGCCCGCGTCGCGCCGCTCGACGGCGTCAAGCGCCGGCGCGAGGGCGGCGAGGCGGCGAAGACGCGCCCGGCGCTCGGGGTCCGAGGCCCGCGTCATCGG
>CAZBIG010000213.1:0-5946 GCA_964491865.1 uncultured Neomegalonema sp.
CGGCGCGACACGACGATGTTGCCGCGGCGGCGGTCCATTTTCAGGATCTGGAACGGCTGCGGCATGTTCATCAGCGGCCCGACATCGCGGATCGGGCGCACATCGACCTGGCTGCCGGGCAAAAAGGCCACCGCGCCGCCGAGATCGACCGTAAAGCCGCCCTTGACCCTTCCGAAAATGGCGCCCTCGACCCGCTCGCCCGCGTCATTGGCCTTTTCGAGGCGATCCCACGCGGCTTCGCGCTTCGCCTTGTCGCGCGACAGAACCGCTTCGCCCTTCGAATTCTCGACCCGCTCGAAGAACACCTCGACGTCGTCGCCGGCTTCGATCTCGGCCGACCGGCCAGGCGCGGAGAACTCTTTCAGATCGACCCGGCCCTCCATCTTGAAGCCGATGTCGATGATCGCCTGGCCGTTTTCGACGGCGATCACCTTGCCGGTGACGACGGAGCCCTCGATCGGCGCGCCGGCGCCTTCGAAGCTTTCATTGAGAAGGGCCTCGAAATCATCCATCGAGGGCTGAGGGGTTGCCGACATTGAGGCTCCTGAGGGTCGATCTGGCCGGGTTGAGGAACGAAACGCCGCGCGCAGGGAACGCCAGTATTCGAGCGCAGGCGAGAGAACTCGGTGCGAGGCGGATCCGTTCCTAAACCCGGAAACGTAAAAGGCTCGGATCATCATCCGAGCCCCCGCCCAGCGCGCTCTTACGCCCTCGACCGCGCCAGCCGACCTTACAGCCGTTCCGTCACAATCTCAGCCGCTCGAGCGACGGCGCGATCTATATCGAGATCGGTCGTGTCAAGCAAGACCGCGTCGTCCGCGCGGCGAAGCGGCGCATCGGCCCGATCGCAGTCGCGCCGGTCGCGCTCGAGAACGTCGGCCAGGATGTCGGCGTAGGCGACCTCGGCGCCGCGCCCCTGCAGCTCGGCCGTGCGCCGACGCGCCCGCTCTTCAGCGCTGGCGGTGACGAACAGCTTCACCTCGGCGTCCGGGCAAATGACCGTGCCGATGTCGCGCCCGTCCAACACCGATCCCTGCGCGCCGCCCAGCGGATTGGCCATGAACCAGCGCTGATAGGCCAACAGCGCGGCGCGAACGGCGGGGATCGCGGCCGCCTTGCTGGCCGCTGTCGAAATCGCCGCCATGCGGAGATCCGGATGGTGCAGATCCTGGTGGGTCAAGCTCTCGGCCGCGGCGGTCGCGGCCCCGGGATCGCCGGGATCGCCGCCCGTCTCGAGGGTCTTGGCGGCGACGGCGCGATACAGCAGCCCGGTGTCGAGATGGGCCAGGCCGAAGCGCGCGGCCAGCCGGCGCGCGATGGTGCCCTTGCCCGAGGCCGCCGGACCGTCGATCGCGATCACGAGCTTGCGCCCGGCCGGCGGTCGCGGCTGATCGCGGTCGTCGAACGATCCGGCGAGCGCCGGGGGTGTCGGGTCATCGGGGTGCGCCATGGCGCATGCAGGTCTCGCGATCCGGCGGGCCTGTCAATGCGCGAAGGCGCAGCCGGGCCCCGGCGCGGCCGTCCGAGGCCTTAGGGCTCGGCGGACGCGAGATCGGCGCCCAGACCGCGCATGACCTCGACGAAGCTTGGAAAACTGGTGTCGATGGGCCGCGCGTCGTCCAGGGTCACGGGGTCCCGGGTCGCAAGGCCCAGCACCGCGAAGGCCATCGCGATGCGGTGATCGAGTTCGGTGGCGACGGTCGCCCCGCCTCGCACCCCGTCGGCCCCGCAGCCATGCACGGTCAAGGCGTCCTCGGCCTCCTCGACCCGCACGCCGCAGGCGGACAGGCCGGCCGCCGTGGCCGCGATGCGATCGGTCTCCTTGACCCGCAATTCGTGGACGCCCCGCATCAGGGTCGCGCCCTCGGCGAAGGCCGCGGCGACCGCGAGCGCCGGATACTCGTCGATCATCGACGGCGCGCGCTCGGGCGGCACCTCGATCCCGCGCAGCGCCGAATGCCGCGCGCGCAGGTCGACCGTCGGCTCGCCGCCTTCCTCGCGCGGGTTCTCGAGCGACAGATCGGCGCCCATCTCGCGCAAGGTTTCGAACAGGCCCGCCCGGGTCGGGTTCATGCCGACCGACGGGATCCGCACCTCGGAACCCGGCGTGATCAGCGCCGCCACCACCGGAAACGCCGCCGAGGACGGATCGCGCGCCACCGTGACGGTTTGCGCGCGCAGCTCCGGCTGACCGATCAGCGTGATCCGATTGCCCCCGTCGGGCCGCGGCGTGGTCGAGACCTGAGCGCCGAAGCCGCGCAGCATGCGCTCGGAATGGTCGCGCGTCGGCTGCGGCTCGATCACGGTGGTCTCGCCCGGCGCGTTCAGCCCCGCCAGCAGAACCGCCGACTTCACTTGGGCCGAGGCCACCGGCAGAGCGTAGTCGACCGGTCCGGGGGCCGCGGCGCCGACCAAGGTCAGCGGCAGCCGCCCGCCCGAGCGCCCCACGGCCCGGGCCCCGAACAGCGCCAGCGGGTCGAGCACGCGGCCCATGGGTCGGCGACGCAGGCTGGCGTCTCCCGTAAAGGTGGTCGAGAACGGATGGGTGGCGACCACGCCCATCACCAAGCGGACGCCCGTTCCCGAGTTGCCGTGGTCGAGCACGACGTCGGGTTCCCTCAGCCCGCCCACGCCGACGCCGGAGATCCGCCACGCGCCGGGCGTGTCGCGCGCGACCTGGGCGCCGAGCGCGCGCATCGCCGCCGCGGTGTCGAGCACGTCCTGACCTTCGAGCAGCCCGGAGACCCGGGTCTCGCCCACCGCGAGGGCCCCGAGGATCAGGGCGCGGTGAGAGATCGATTTGTCGCCCGGGATCACGGCCTCGCCGGTCAAGGCCCCCGACTTTCGCGAGGTGAGCGGCGCGGGCGCGCCGGCATGCGCGGCCATGGCGCGATCTCCTTCCCAACAAGACGCCCTGCTTCTGGCGGTCCGCCGTGCTTCGGTCAATCGTCGACGCCGCTCGGTCCGACGGCTCGCGCCCCTCAGCGCCGGCGGATGATCAGATAGGTGGGCCGCCGCCCTTCGCGCAGCGCCTTTTCCTCATAGCGCGTGCGGATCCAGCCGGGCCACGGCCGGCGCCAGTCGTCGGCGGCCCGCGCGGTCCAGACGAACGCCGGATGCGCGGCGACGGCGTTCAGCGAGGTGCCGATATAGTCGCCGATGTCGCTGGCCACGCGAAGCTCGGCGCCGGGGCGCATCGCGCGGGCCAACAGATCCAAATTCTCAGCGCGCAGAAACCGGCGCTTCACATGGCGCTTCTTCGGCCAGGGATCGGGGTAGAGAAGATACACCCGATCGAGGCGCGCCGGCGCGAGCGCTTCGATCAGGTCGCACGCGTCGTGCGCGTGCAGCCGGATGTTCTCGACGCCCTCGCGCTCGATGGTCGCGAGCAGCTTCGCCACGCCGTCGCGATAATGCTCGCAGCCCAAAAACCCGATCTCGGGCGCGCGCTGAGCCAAGCCGGCGAGATGCTCGCCGCCGCCGAACCCGATTTCGAGCTCGATCCGCTTCGGACGCGCGGGGAACAGCGCGCTCGGATCCAGGTCGGCGCCCGGCGCGACGCCTGCGATCGCCAGTTTTGGCAGCAGCGCGTCCATCAGGCCGGCCTGACCGGGCCTCAGCTTATGGCTGCGGCGGCGGCCGAAGAGCTTCCGCTCGGTCGGCGTGGCGACGGGGTGGCGATCGGACGACGTCACGGGGCGGCGGGTCACGCGTATCGGCGGATGAGGGACGGCGCGTCCCAGGCTCGACGCGCGTCGATCTTAAGCGACCGACTCGCGCGCGGCGGGCGCGGCGGACAGGGTTTTGACCAGTTCGACGATCTTTTTGCGCGTCTCAGCGTCCTCGATCCGCGAAAAGGCGGCGTTCAGCTGAAATCCTTCGGCGCTCGAGAGCAGGTCGGTCAGACCGTCGCCGCCCGGGGCGGACCGGCCGTCTTCGCTCAACTGAGCTTCCGACAGCCCCTCGAAAAAATACTGCACCGGAACCCCGAGCCGCTGCGAGATCGCGAACAGACGGCTCGCCCCGATCCGATTCGCGCCCTTTTCGTATTTCTGGATCTGCTGGAACGTCAGGCCCAGCCATTCGCCCAACTTCTCCTGGCTGACGCCGAGCGCCATCCGTCGCAGGCGCACGCGGGCCCCCACATGAGCGTCGATCGGGTTGCGAGCTTTCGACACGAGGCGGTTCCTTAGATCCTGCGGCGCGCGGCGGCCCCGGAAGTCGATCCTGCGGCGCGGCCGCACGCTGGCGCAAAGGCGCTCGTCGCCGCCCGCTTCGTCAAATCGCATGGCCGCGGCGCCCGCATCGCGTGCTGCGCGCGGCGGGCTGCAACCGACCGCGTGGGGGGTACACGCAAGGCGCCAGCAGGATCAAGCGCTTCCGTGGCGTTCACGCGCCGGGGGGCCAAAGACGCAGTCGCGCCGGCGCCACAGCGCCGCGTCGCCCGGCGCGCCGGGCGGCGATCGCCAGCCCGAGGCCCTGAACCCCGAGCAGCAGCGCGAAAACCGCGTCGCCCCAGCGCGCATAGGCCGGCGGCGGCAGCGCCGCGGCGGGCCGCGCGTCGACGACGCCGAGCGCGCCCACCTCGAGCTTCTGCTCGATCCGGCCGTAGGGATCGATCGCGGCGGTGACGCCGGTGTTGGCGGATCGAAAGAACGCCAGTCCCTGCTCGATCGCCCGCATGCGGGCTTGGGCGAGGTGCTGCTGCGGGCCGCCGCTGTCGCCGAACCACGCGTCGTTGGTGATCTGCAGCAGCAGGTCGGGCCGGGCGGCGCCGGACGGGACCGCCCAGGGAAAGATCGCCTCGTAGCAGATCAGCGGCGCGAAGGCCGGAATCCCGGCGCCCGGGCGCAGCGTGCGCGGACCCGGCCCTTCGGAAAACCCCGTCGAGCGGCCGGCCAACTGGTGCACGCCCAACGCCTGAAGCGCCTCTTGAAACGGCAGATACTCGCCGAACGGCACCAGGTGATGCTTGTCGTAGACGGCCTCGACCGCGCCGTCGGCCCCGAGCACGAACAGGCTGTTGTGCCAACGCGCCCGAGCCCAGACCCCTTCGAAGCGCTGGCTGCCGAGCGCCAGCCGCGACGCCCCGGTGCGGCTCATGATGTCGCGGCGCAGATCCGGTCGGCGATCGACGAGAAACGGCGTCGCGGTTTCGGGCCAGACCACCAGCCCGATCGGTTCGGCGGCGGGGGCCGCGGACAGCGCGATCAGCCGCTGATAGTTCCGCCGGATATAGTCGGGGGCCCATTTTTCGGTCTGGGGCACGTTGGGTTGAACCAGCCGCACCAGGGGGCCGCCGCGCGGGACCGGCTCGGTCGGCAACCGCGCGGCGCCGGCCGCCCAAAGACCCGCGCCGAGCGCCAGGGCGAGACCGGCGCGCGCCGCCGCGTCGACGCGGGTCGCCGCGGTCAGGGCCGAGCCGAGCAGCAGTCCGAGCGCGATCGTGACCGCCGTCAGGCCGTAGGGGCCGATCCAGGCGGCCCATTGGGCGACCGGGCCGTCGATCCAGGCGTAGCCGAACAAACCCCAGGGCAGGCCGGTCAGGACGTGGCCGCGCAGCCACTCGGCCCCGGCCCAAAAGGCCGCCAGGGCCCCGAGGCCCAGCCGCGGCTCGCGGCGGCGCAGCGCCGCGGCGGCGGCGAAAGCGGCCGCCCAGAACAGGCTGAGCGCCATCGGCAAAAGCGTGACGGCGAACGGGCGCATCCAGGCGAATTTGTCCGCCTCGACCAGGAAAGCCGAGCCGATCCAGGCCAGCCCCGGGATGAAATAGCCGACGCCGAAGCACCATCCGTAAAAGCCGGCCTGTCGCGGCGAGCGCGCCGCCTGAAACAGCAGCGCGGCGACGGGCAAGGTCGCCGCGAGCGCCAGCCACGATGAAGCGGGGGCCTGCGAAAACCCGGCGACCCAGCCGGCGACGACCGCCGCCCCCGCCAGGACCGCGAC
>CAZBIG010000214.1:0-3603 GCA_964491865.1 uncultured Neomegalonema sp.
GGCTCAATTATGACGGCGGCAAGTTCTCGACCAGCCAGGGCCGCGGCGTCTTCATGGATCAGGCGTTGGAGCTGTTGCCGGCGGATTATTGGCGCTGGTATCTGTTGTCGAATGCGCCGGAGGGATCGGACAGCGACTTCACCTGGGCGGCGTTTCAGGGGGCGGCGAACAAGGATCTGGCGGACGTGCTCGGCAATTTCGTCAGCCGGATCACCAAATTCTGCCGCTCTAAGTTCGGCGAGGCGGTTCCGGAGGGGGGCGCGCCGGGCGCGCGCGAGGCGGCGCTGGTTCGCGACCTCGACGCCGGGCTGACCGCCTATCGCGCGGCTTGGGAGGCGATCGAGATCCGCAAAGCCGCCCAAGAGCTGCGCGCGATCTGGGCGCTCGGCAACGAATATCTGCAGCACGCGGCGCCCTGGTCGACGATCAAAACGGACGCGGCGCTGGCGGCGGTCCAAGTGCGGACCGGGCTGAACCTGGTCCGGCTCTACGCGATCCTGAGCGCGCCCTTCATCCCCGAGGCGTGCGCGAAGCTGTTCGAGGCGCTGCGGCTGCCGCCCGAGACGGCGACGGCCTGGCCCGAGAACGCCGCGGCCGCGCTGTCGGCGCTGCCGGCGGGCCGCGGCTTCACCGCGCCCGAGAACCTGTTCGCAAAGATCGAGGACGCGCAGAGAGACGCCTTCGCCGCCCGCTTCGCCGGGTCCTGAGCGCCGGATCGCGGGGCTGGGTCCGCGGCGAATGGCGGCCGGGTCCGGGCCCGCGGCGCGCCCCGCCCCTGCCCGGCCCCGCCCGCATCCGGCGGCGGCTCAGCCCACCCGCGCGCCGCGGGCCCTCGGCTCGGGCGTTTCCGGGAGACGCCCCCGGCCCTAAGCTGCGCCCGCGCGGCCGCCGATTCGCCGCGTCGGGGCAGCGCAAGGGCGGGGGCGGCGCATGACGCAGGACGCGACCTATTCAATCATCGAGCATTACAATAAAACCTATGAAGTCACGCTGAAATTCGAGAGCCAGCGCAACGGGATTTTTGTTCTCGTCTTCCTGGCGATCGGCGTCGCGATGTTTCTGACCACCAACGAGCGCCTGTTCATTCAAGCGATCGACGTGGTGTTCCGGGTGGCGACGCCGAACGGCGCCGACCCGGCCGGCGGCCCGCCGGCGCTGCCGGCGCTGGCGGCGCCGACGCTCTATTTCCTCTGGATCTTTCTGAAGGAGATCGGGGTGCTCTCGATCACCTATTTGATGATCAACCTGCATCACCGCGCCGCGACGGTCCGCCGGAACTACCTCTACATCAACGATTTGGAGGGCGAGATCCGCGACCGCCTCGAAGTTGCGCCCGATAGCGTCGCGTTCACCCGCGAGAGCACCTACTATCGCGCGCATCGGCCGGCGATCTATACGCTGATCAAATGGACTTATGCGCTGGTTCTGTTGGTGATGGTGCTCGCCTTTACCGGACTGCGCCTCTCCGCGGACGCGCCGGTCGCGTTCAATCCGACATGGCTGCCGGCCCCCGACCGGGCGCCGCAAATGGCGAACCCGCTGAGCGACCCGTCGCTCGAGCGCCTGATCGAGCGGTGTCTTGCGGTCTTTAACGGCGTTCTGTGCGCGATCCTGCTGGTGGTCGCCGTCGCCTACGCCGTCGATTTGGGACGCCGGCCGCTCCTCGGCGCGCGAGACTGACGCGCCCGCCGCGCGCCCGTTCGCCTCTCCTCACGCCCTTCCGTGAGAAGCCCGGCCGCGCTTCCGCCCGATGAGAAGCCGGAGTAAGCTGTGGATATCTCGGGGACGACACCCTGGGGGACCGCGCGCGCCGCGCTTTCTGGCACGGAAAATGCCCCGCCGGCGCGACAGCATAAGGGGACGTCAATGAACCGCTTCGCCAACCGCCGCGCCGAGGTCGCCGAACCGACCGCCGCGCCCGCCCCGTCGATGACCGCCGCGCACCACGGGCCGGAAAGCGTGATCGGGGCCAATCTGCAAATCCTGGGCGACGTCAAGTCGACCGGCGGCATCCGCGTCGACGGCGTGATCAAGGGCGACGTCGACTGCGCGAGCCTGACGATCAGCGAGAACGGCGTCGTCGAGGGCGGCGTGCGGGCCGAGCAGGTCGTCATCCACGGCCGCGCCATCGGGGTCATCCGCGGACGCACCGTGATGCTGCATAAGACCGCTCAGGTCGATTCGGACATCCACCACCAGGGCGTCGGCATCGAGATGGGCACGCGCTACAACGGCACGCTGAAATGGCTCGAAGACGCGGAGCTGCAGGCCGAACTCGGCCACGCTCTGAAAAACTGAGCCCGCGCTTTGCTTTGACCCCGAAAAAGAGGCGGCCTGCGGCCCCGCGCCGCCCGCCTGCGCCAGCCGAAGCGTGTAAGAGCGCTTAATCTCGGCGTTATTCCCATGAAAAACGGCTCAAGCGCCGCCGCTCGCGCGCTTGTGAAGCGGCCGAATTTCTGCGGAATTTTTGGTCGTTCGCCGAGCTCATTCCCGCAGAACGCAGCGGCTCGGAAGGCCTTCTCGCCGTGAGGGGGACGGACGCCGGCGTTCGATGCGGGAGCCTGTCCATGTCTCTTCTGTTTTTCCGTAACTTCATCGGCGACCTCGACGACGACGCGAACCTGTTCGACGCAGGCGCCGGCCGCGACGTCGTGTTCGGCCTCGGCGGCGACGACACCATCCTCGGCGGCAAGGGCGCCGACGCGCTGTTCGGCGACGAGGGCGCGGACGCGCTCGCTGGCGGCAAGGGCCGCGACCTGTTGTTCGGCGGCGACGGCTCGGACGCGCTGGCGGGCGAACAAGGCCGCGACGTGCTGTTCGGCGGCGACGGCGACGACCAGCTTTCGGGCGGCCAGGGCCGCGACGTGCTGATCGGCGACGCGCATGAAGACACGCTCGACGGCGGCGCGGGCCGCGACGTGCTGCGCGGCGGCACCGAAGCGGACGTGCTGACCGGCGGCGGCGGCCGCGACTACTTCGCCTACGCCAACGGCGAGGGCGGCGACACCATCACCGACTTCAACGTCCACCGCGACGCGTGGACCCTCGATTCGGACGATTTCGGGATCGCGGGCGACAAGGTGCAGTTCCAGAACGTGGCCCGCACCGCGGACGACGATGTCAACGCGGACCTCGTCGATCTCGAGGCCGGCAACAACGTCTACGTGCTGCAGGGGGTCTGGAACAACGCCGTCCAGGCGGCGTCGGCCTTGTCCGAGGGATTGGCCGAGCAGGACGCTGACGAGGGCGCGCTGTTCTTTGTCTATTACAACATCAATCTCGACGTGAACCGCCTGTTCCACATCGACGACATCTCGTTCAACGAAGAAACCCAGCAGTTCAACGGGTCGCTGCAGCAGCTGTCGAACCTGGGCGAAGCCGGGGCTCTGCTCGACGAGAACGGGGCCGCGATCAACGATCTGGACGCGATCGCCTCGCTCGCCGACTTCTCGGGCCGCAATTTCGTGTTCGACGACGTGATCGGCTGACCGGCGCGGCGCGGCGGGCGTTTCCCTCCCGTCCGTCGCGCCCGCTCCGTCAGGCCCGTCGGTCGCGCCCGCGCCTGTCGGCCAGGCGTTCCGGCGCGCTCAGCGCTCCTTTTCC
>CAZBIG010000214.1:3703-5863 GCA_964491865.1 uncultured Neomegalonema sp.
GGTCGCGCCCGCGCCTGTCGGCCAGGCGTTCCGGCGCGCTCAGCGCTCCTTTTCCAACGAGAAGCCCTCGCGCAGCTTTTTCAGCCCCTCATAGGCGCCGAATTCAGCCTGCAGCTTCAAAAGCTGCGCGTCGCGGCGCCGAAATTCTCCGATCAGATCTTCGGCCACATCGCCGTCTCCCCACTCGTCCAGCGCTTTTCTGGTCAGAGCGATGGCCGACTCGAAGCTTTCGCGTTCGACCACATGGGCGCCCGCCCGCTCCATCTCGAGCAGCGAAAACCGGTCGTAGGTCGAGGCGAAGATTTTCGTGTTCGGGAACCGCGTTCGGATCCGCTCGACCGCCAGCCGAGCCCCGTCGCGGTCGTCGATGCACAAAAAGATCGCCTTGGCCTGCTCAGCGCCCGCGTTGGCGAGCGTGTCGAGGCGTCGCGCGTCGCCGAAAAACACCTCGTTGCCGAACGAATTCGCCAGCTGGATCCGACGCGGATCGTTGTCGATCAGCGTCACCTCATAGCCGCGCAGGCGCAGGATCCGGCCGACCACCTGCCCGAAGCGCCCGAACCCCGCGACGATGATCGGGGCGTCCGGCGCCTCGGCGACCCCGCGCAGCTCGGCGTCGCCGCGCTCGGTCTCGAGCTTCGCGGCCATGCGGTCGGCGGCCATGACGATAAAAGGCGTGGCGGCGAGCGACAGCGTCACGATCGCGTTCAAGATCGTCACGTCGCGCGGGCCCATGACGCCCTCGCTCAGCGCGACCGAGAACAGCACGAAGCCGAACTCGCCGCCCTGGCAGAGGGTTGCGGCGATCCGGACCGCGTCGCTGCGGTTCGAGCCCATCGAGCGGGTCAGCAGGAACAGGATCGCCGCTTTCAGCCCCAACAGGGCGACGACGCCAGCCAGGACCGCGGACCATTCGGCCGCCACGTCGGCCAAGTTCATGCCCATGCCGATCGACAGGAAGAACAGGCCCATAAGCAGGCCGCGGAACGGCTCGATGTCGGTCTCGAGCTGGTGCCGGAATTCGGACTCGGCGAGCAGCACGCCCGCGAGGAACGCGCCGAGCGCCATCGACAGGCCGGCCGCGTTCATCACCGCCGAGGCCGCGACCACCACCAGCAGAGCGGCCGCGGTGAAGACTTCGTCGGCGCTCGCCTCGGCGATGGCGTGGAACATCGGACGCAACAGATAGCGCCCGACCACGATCACGCCGGCCGTCGCGGCGATCGCCAGCCCAACCGATTTCCACATGTCGGCGTCGGTCTCGGCGGCCGAGGGCGGCGCGATCAGCGAGACCAGCGCCAACAGCGGCACGATGGCGAGGTCTTGAAACAACAGGATCGCGAAAGAGCGGTCGCCATAGGGCGTGGAGAAATCGCCTTTTTCACGCAGGATCTGGATCGCGAAGGCGGTCGAGGACAGCGCCAGCCCCGCCCCCGCCACCGCGGCCGCCCGCCAATCGAGCCCCTGGCCCCAGAGCGGCGTGCCCCAGGCGATCACCCCGATCAGCACGCCGGTGACCATCACCTGCGCCAGTCCGAGGCCGAAAATCTCGGCGCGCAGGCGCCAAAGTCGCGAGGGTTTGAGTTCGAGCCCGATCACGAACAACAGCAGCACGACGCCGAACTCGGCGACGTCGCCGAAGCCGTCTCCGGGCTCGATCAGGCCGAGCGCCGAAGGACCGATCAACACCCCGGCCGCCAGATAGCCGAGCACCGAGCCAAGTTTCAGACGCTTGAAGATCGGCACCGCGGCGACGCCGGCCCCCAAGTAAATCGCCACATCCGTCAGATACGCCGCATCGCCCGCGCCCGCCATGACGCCGCCTCCCGCCAACTCGCCTTCGGAGCGCCCGCCGCGCGAGACCCCGCTCCTGAATACGACGGCGCGGCGAAAACGCCACCTTTGCGCTCGTCTCTTTTCCAACAGCGGCGCCCGCGCGACGCCGCAGCCGCGACCGCCCGGCGTTGAACGGTTGCGCGACGGCCTTGCGCGCGTATAACCCCGGCAATTTGCCGACAGCGTGGGGCGCGCGCGTCGGGCGCCCGCGCCCGGCGCTTTCTCCAGCGCGGCCCGACCGACCCGCCGTCCGGATCCGCCGCCAAGGGAGCCCGCCATGCCGCGCCGCGACGACCTGCACACCAACCTGCTCATCGGGGCCGG
>CAZBIG010000215.1:0-4624 GCA_964491865.1 uncultured Neomegalonema sp.
GGTCGCCGACCGGGCCGCCGCCCGCCGAGACGAGGATCTCGCCGGCGCCGTCGCCGTCGGCCTTTCCGGGCGTCCAGGGCGGCGCCACGAACCCGGTGTAGCGCGCTTTGGCGAGGGTGGCGGGGCCGGCCGGCCAGCTGGCTTCGAGCGGCGCGACCGTCGGGTCGCCGTGGATGAGCAGCGCGTCGTAGAACCGGGCCAGCCGGTCCTCGGCGGCGGCCGCTTTGGCCGCCGAGGAAGGCGGCGCCAGCACGTCGCGCACCGAACAGAACAGGCGCGGCCGGGGGCGCCGGGCCCAGGCCGCCGCCAGCAGCGCGTCGAATTCCTCGGCCAGGACGCGTCGGCCGAACGGGAACAGCTCGGTGACGAGCGCGTCCGGTCGATGCGCTTCGAAGGCGGCGCGCAGCGTCTCGATCCGGCGCGCGCGATAGGCGGCGTCGACGGGCGCGCCCTCGGGCGTCAGCAGGGTCGCGAAATCGACCCCGTTCGAGCGCACCGCGGGGGCCTGCAACAGCCGGACCGCGCCGGGCGCCCCGAGCCGGTCCGGAGGCGCGACGGCCGGTCCGAGATGCGGGGCCGGCGCGCCGCCCGAGACGATCAGCGCGTCGGCGCCGCGCCGCGCCGCCGCTTCGGCGATCGCGATCGCCCGGCTGAGATGCCCGGTGCCGAGCAGATGGGTCACCGCGATCATCAGACGAAGCGGTCGCGCGGCCGGCGTCGCGTCTGTGGTGGGCGGCTCGGGCCGGGGCATCGCGTCAGCCTTTTGGGAGGGGCGGTTTCAGACCCGCGTCATCGGGGGCGCCGGGCGGGGGGCTTGGCGGGGCGCTTGGCGGGGCGCTTGGCGGGTGCGGCGTCGGGCCGGCGTCGCTCAGCGGCGCGGGCGGGCCGGCGGGGCGGGGGCGGCCGGCGGCGTCGCGGCGCAACGGATAGAGCCGGCCGCGCTTGATCCGAAAGGGGGCCGGCCCCTCGAAGTCCCAACCATGCGCCCAAGCCAGCGCGACCCGCATGACGTTCATATGCGCCACCAACAGCGCGCGCGCCGGCGCGTCCCGCGCCGCCTGTCGCCCCGCCTCTCGCCCCGCCTGGTCCCCCGCGCCCTGCGCCGAGGCCCGCCTCGGGGAGCGCCCCGAAAAATCCGCGACCCCGCCGGCCGCGCCGGCCAGACGCGCGAACAGCGTTTCGAGCCGCGCCCGCAGATCGCGCGGGCTCTCGCCGCCCGGGGGGCGGAACGCCCAGCCCCAGGCCTCGACCGGCCGAAACCCGCTCTCGGGGTCGGCCGCGAGCGCCGCCCCGCGCGCGCCCTCCCAATCGCCGAAGGCCATTTCGATCAGCAGCGGTTCGATCTCGGCGGGTTGGTTGGGGGCGACCAACGCCGCGGTCTCGCGCGCCCGGCGCAGCGGACTGACCAGCACCCGCGCGGCGTCCCACGGCGGCGGGGGCCGGCGGCCGAGCAGCTCGTCCCGCCCGGCCCCGGCGAGCGGCGTGTCGGTCCGGCCCTGGAGGCGCCCCTCGCGGTTCCACGCCGTCCGCCCGTGGCGCAGCAGAGCGATCTCGACCGCGCTCACGACGCGGTCCGTCGCCCGCTCGGCCGGAGCGTCGCGGTCTCGGCCGCGCCGCCGTCGAACAACGGCGCGAGGCCGGCGCGCAGGATTTCGGCCGCGGTCGCCATCCCGTGGCGCGCCCGGACCTCGACCCAGGCCTTCCGCCCGAGCGCGCGCAGCGCCGCGCGATCGGACAGCGCGGCGTCGAGAACGGCCGCGAAGGCGCGCGGATCGTCGGGCGGGGCCCGGAGCCCGTCCGCGCCGAGCACGTCTCGAACGCCGGGGCGGTCCTCGGCCAGCACCGGCGCCCCTCGCGCCCGGGCTTCGAGATAGACCATGCCATAGGCTTCGCCGACGCCGGGCCAGACGAACAGGTCGGCTCGGTCGTAGGCGTCGGCCAACGCCGCGGGGCCGAGTTGACCGAGGAACCGGACCCGGTCGCCGAACGGCGCGAACAGGCTCCGGACGGCGTCGGCGTCGGGGCCGTCTCCGGCGATCTCGAGACGCCAGTCCGCGCGGCTGAGGGCCAGGGCGGCGGCCAGCGCGCGGTACGAGGCGGCCTTGTCGCCGGGGCGCATCATGGCCGCCGTCAGCAGGCGCGCGGGGCCCGCGTCAAGCGGCCGGTCGGCCGGTCGGTCGGGCGCTTCGAGAAACGGCGGCAGGTCGATCAGGCTTTGGAAGCGGCCGCTTTTGGCGGCGAGCGCCGGGCGGTCGCGCCCGGTCATGCAGAACACCGCGTCGGCCAGATCGATCGCGGCTTCCGCGTCCCGAGCGGCTTCGGCCCAGGGCCCGGTCAGCCGCTTGGCGGCGCGGGACGCTTCGGCCACGACGTAAGGCGCGCCGAGCGCCGCGGCGACCCGCGGCCCGATCCAGTCCGGCGCGCGGTAATAGAGGTGGTAGGTGAACCAGAGTTTCGGGCGCCTCTCGGGCGGTTGCGCGGCGTAGGCCTCGATCACGCGTTCGGCCTCGTCGCGCCCCGCCGCCGCCCGCGCCGAATAGTCTCGGGCTTCGGGAAGCCAGGCGCGGAAGCGCGAGGCCAGGCGCGGGGCGTAGCCGGCTTGCTCGAGGGCGGTCAGCAGCAGCCGCGCCATGCGCCGATCGCCCGACGGGGTGGGATGATCGGGCGCTTTCAACGGCGCGTAAAAGGCGGTCGCGACAGGGGCGCGCGGCGTCACGGCTCAGGCTTCCCGCAGGGCGGCGGCGGCCGCCGCCTCGGGGTCGATCGCGGCGGCCGCCAGCGCCTCTTCGAGCCGTTCCGACACCGCGCGGACCCCCGCCTCGGCCCCGAACGCGCTTTCGAGCCGCGCCCGCAAGGCGGCGGCCTGGGCGGCCCGTCCGACCGGATCGGCCAGCGCCGCGGCGATCGCGTCGGCCAGGGCCGCCGGATCGCGCTCGGGCACCAGACGCCCGTAGGCCGGGCCGGCGACGAATTCCGGGATCGCCGACACGTCGGTCGAGATCACCGGCAGGCGCTGGCTCGCGGCCTCCATCAGCACGTTGGGCAGCCCGTCCCGATCGCCGTCGGCGGCGACCCGGCTCGGCAGCACGAACAGATCGGCCGCGCGCAGCGCCTCGATCACGGCGCTTTGGGCTTGGGCCCCGCGCCAGTCGATCCGGTCCGCGACGCCCAGCCGGGCGGCGTCTTGCGCCAACCGGTCCTTCAGCGCCCCGCCGCCGATATGGACGAAGCGCCAGGCGAGCTCGGCCGGCAGGCGCGCAAGCGCGGCCAACAGGTCGTCATAGCCCTTCTTCTCGACCAGCCGGCCGACCGACACCAGGACGGCGGGGTCGGCCGGGTCGCGCCCGTCCCGCGGCGGCCGGCCGGCCGGCGGCTCGGGGAAGCGCGACAGGTCGAGCCCGTGATAGACCAGCGCCATCTTCCGCGGATCGGGCGCGAGCGCGCTCAGATGCGCGGCGCCGACGCCGGTGCAGGTGACGCCGAAGCGCGCCTCGGCCAGCTTCTCGCGCTTCTCCCAGGCCGGGATCGTCCAGATATCCTTGGCGTGCGCCGCGAAGCCCCATTCAAGCCCGCGCATCAGCGCCGCGTATCGGGCCGCCGAGGCCGGCGTGTGCAGGAAGTGCACATACAGAAACCGGGTTTCGGGCGGCAGTTCGCGGGCCAGCACGGCGGCCTGCCCGAAGCGTCGGACGCGGTTGAGCGTGCGGTCGCGAACCAGATCGCCCAGCCAAACGCGCGCCGCCCGCCAAAATCCGGCGCGCAACAGCTGGCTGGCCAGGCCGCGGGCGACCCGGATCGGCGCGCGGCGCAGATATTCCGGCAGGTAGCGGACGCGGGCGCGGATGCGGGCGTGGATCGGGTGGGTCGCGCGGTCGGTCGGGCGGCGAAGCGACCAGATGTCGAAGCGCAGCCCCTGGTCCTCGAGCCCCGCAAGCTCTTGCGCGACGAAGGTTTCGGACAGGCGCGGATAGCCTTTCACGATCACCGCCAGCGGCGGCGCGGGGTCGGCCGCGTTCTCTGACGATGGGCGGCGCGCGGCGGAGGCGGTCATTCGGCGGCCTGCAGACGTCCGAGCGCCGGCGCGGCGAGCTCGACCACGGCGTCCAGACCGCTCAACAGCCCGGGCGGGTCGATGCTCGAGGGTTTCGGCTGGCCGGCCAACCCCCGGATCGCGGCGGCCATCAGAGCCGGGTCGCGCTTGGCCGGGTCGGCCTCGACCCCGAGGGTCGGCAGCGTGCGCACCAGCCCCAGTCGCGCGGCCGCCTCGGCGCGGATCGCCTGCTCGAGGCGCGGGGTCGTGCGGGGCGCGATCACGGCCGGCTTGTCGAACGATAGAAGCTCGCAAAACGTGTTGTAGCCCCCCATCGCGATCACCCCGTCCGCCTCGAGCATCAGCCGCTCGAGGCGGCTGTCGAACGAGATCACGTCGATCATCGGCAGCTCGGCGGCGCGCACCTCGAACGCGCGGCGCGCCTCGGGGGCCATGAACGGGCCGAACACCAGCACGGCATGCCGCTCGAGGGTCGGGTGCGCCGCAAAAGCGGGCACGGGGCCCGCCAACAGCCCCACGCCCGCGCCCCCCCGCACGCCGCCAACCGCATCCACCGTCGCCCCGCCGTTCCCA
>CAZBIG010000215.1:4634-5853 GCA_964491865.1 uncultured Neomegalonema sp.
CCGCCTCATAGGCGGACAGGGGCCAGTCCATCAGCCAGTCGCCGTCGCCGCCGCCGCCGGCCGTCACCAGCACGAAGGGCGGCCGCTCGGGCGCCTCGACCGCGGGGTCGGGCCAGTCGGGCGATTCGCGGCGCAGATAGCCCGTGTAGCGCAGCCGCCGGCGCATCGAGCGCGGGATCGCGAGGCCCGCCAACGGATCGTAGATCTCTTTCAGACCATAGATCCAAAACTCGTCGTAATACTCGTCGGCGATGGCGATCGCGTTCTTGCGGGCCCATTCGCGCGCCAGCGCTTCGGGTTCGTCGAGCACGTCGCGCAGCCCGAGCACGATGCGCGCGCCCCGCCGGCGCAGCAGCTCGAGCGCCGGGAGGATCTCGCCGCGCAGGCCCGAGGGCTCTTTGTCGACGATGAAAAGATCGGGCTCGAAAGATTTGGCGGTCGCGGCGATCATGTCTCGGCGCAGCGCCGTGGTGCACGCGATGTCGATGTTCATGTTGTGCGTGGCGTAGTCGCCGCTCGGCAGCTTCACAACGCCGGGCACGCGCACGAAGTCCACGCCCGAGGGGAAATCGAAACGGCCCACGATCGGCGAGCCGGTGACGATGAGAATGCTCGCGTCCGGAAACGCGTCCGCCAATGCGATCGAGATCGCCCGGCTGCGTCGCAAATGGCCGAGACCGAAGGTGTCGTGGCTGTACAGCAGCACGCGAGGGCCGCGCGAAGACGCGCCCCGCGAAGACCAGAACTTTGGCCACATCGGGCGCTCTCTCCCTCTCGCGCGCGCCTAGCCCAATCGCTCTATAGCTAAGCGGCTCGCGGCGCGCATTAAAATCCTGGTCGACGTCCTTAAGTGTCGCCCGCGCGCAGGACGCGCCGCACGGAGGGTGGGGTCTCGGACCCCGACGGAAAACCGGGCCTCGCGGCGCGCTCAATGAAACGTGCGCGGGGCGCGAGCGCCTCGCCGGGCTATGCTGCGATCGCGCCGGGCGGGCGGCCGCTCGGGCGCGCCGGGGGAACAGGAGGCTGCGATGCGGATCAGGCGTTCACCGAGAAGCGCGCGACGGCCGGGCGCCGTGCTGAGGGGCTGGTTGGGCGCGGCGCGCGTCCAGGCGGCGGCGCTGCTGCTGGCGCTGTGCGCGCTCGCGGCGCCGTCCGGGCCGACCCTGGCCGACGCCCTGGCTCCGCTCGTTCCCCTGATGGATCTGGGCCTGGACTCCCT
>CAZBIG010000216.1:0-5843 GCA_964491865.1 uncultured Neomegalonema sp.
GGATCAGGTCGCGCGGCTAGCGGTCGCCGAGCGCTTCGCGGGGGCCTCGAACGCCTGGGCCGCGGCCGGGGCGCGCACGGCGACGCGCGCGCCGCTGCTCGCGTCGGATCCCCATCTCGCGCTGAGCGCGCCGGGGGTTTGGTACGCGGTGCGGCTCGGTTTCGGCGACGGCGACGTCATCGGGGGCAGCATCCCGGGCATCCCGGCGGTGCTCGTCGGCCGCAACGACCGCGTCGCGTGGGGGCTCACCACGCTCTATGCGGATGTGGCCGATCTCTACATCGAAGAGATCGATCCGGAGAACCCGAACCGCTATCGCACGCCGGACGGCTGGGCCGAGTTCGAAACCCGCGAGACGGTGATCCCGCTCGGCGACGGCCAGGGGGTGACGGCGGTGCTGCGCGCAACCCGGCACGGGCCGGTGCTTCCGCTCGATTTCGAGCCGATCGCGCAGGTGACGCCGCCTGGCCACGCCGCCGCTTTGTCATGGACGGTGCTGACCGACGAGGACCGAAGCCTCGAAGCGGCGATGCGCCTGATGCGCGCCGACAGCGTTCGCGAGGCGGCGCGGTTGCGCCAACAGGTGGTCGCCCCGACCCAGATGGTCGTCGTCGCCGACGCGACCGAAATCGGCATGTTCGCGGTCGGCGATCTGCCGAACCGCCGCGCGGACAGCGTCACCCGGGGGCGGATCCCGTCGCAGGGCTGGCTCGCCGAGAACGACTGGGACGGCCTGCAGCCGCGCGACGCGTTGCCGAGCGCGCTCGCGCCGGCGAGCGGCGTGGTGGCGAGCGCGAACAACAAGATCGTCGATCAGCCTTTTCCCGAGCATATCGGCTATGACTGGCCCGAGCCGTACCGGATCCAGCGCCTGACCAAACTGCTCGGCAATCGCGAATTCCACACGCTGTCGGGGTTCCGGTCGATCCAAAACGACACCGTGTCCGAGATGGCGCGCGCGGTATTGCCGCTGCTGGCGCGCGATCTGTGGGCCGCGCGCGAAACCGAGAGCGGCCAGCGCCGCGAGGCGCTCGACCGTTTGGCGCGGTGGAACGGCGATATGGATCCGTTTCTGGCCGAGCCGCTGATCTTCGCCGCCTGGACGCGGGCGGCGACCCGGCGCATCGCCGCCGACGAGCTGGGCGAGCTCGCGCCCGATTATCTTGGCCTGCGCCCTTTGTTCCTCGAGCGGGTGCTGCGCGACGTCGACGGCGCGGCCGCGCGCTGGTGCGACGACATCGCCTCGCCCGAGGCCGAAAGCTGCGCCGACATGGCGAGCTTGGCCCTCGACGACGCGCTGATCGAGCTGAGCGACGCCTATGGGTCTCGGATCGAGAGCTGGCGCTGGGGACGCGCGCACCGCGCGGTGCATCGGCATCAGCCGCTCGGGTTCGCGCCGGTGGCGGCCAACTTTTTCAACATCTCACACGAGACCGGCGGGTCCGACCATACGGTGCTGCGCGGCAAGATGGCCGGCTCGGGCGACGACCCGTATCTGAACGTGCATGCGGGCGGCTACCGGGCGATTTACGATTTCGCCGACCTCGATCGATCAGTGTTCTCGATCGCGACCGGCCAAAGCGGTCATTTCCTGTCGCGCCACTATGACGATTTCTCCGAGGCGTGGCGGCTGGGCGAATATCTGCCGCTGTCGCTCGCGCGGCGCGACGCCGAGGCCGCGGCGGTGGGCGTGCTCAGGCTGGTTCCGGCGCCCGAGGCCGAGTGACCGCAGGTCCGCTCCGGGGGGGCGCGCGGCGGCCGGGTCGGGGTTTCCTCGGCGCGCCGCTCCGGTCAGACTGCGATCGCAGTTTGACGCGGGAGGACGCCATGGCGCTGACGGAAGCGGAGCAGATCTCGGACATCGCGTTCGGGTTCATGGGATCTAAGGCGTTGTTCGCGGCGCTGCATGTCGGGGTGTTCACCGCGCTCAGCGACGCGCCGCAGACGCCGGAGGCCCTGGGCCCGAAGATCGGCCTGCATCCCGAGCGCTGCCGTACTTTGCTGACGGCGCTGGCGGGGCTGGGGCTCGTCACCGTCGAGGCCGACCGGTTCGCCAATTCGCCGGCGGCGGACGCGTTCCTGGTGAAGGGGCGCAAATATGATTTCGGGGACTATCTGCGCTTGCAGGTCGACCGGCAGATGTACCGCCTGCTCGATCAGATCGATCTGGCCTTGAAGGATGCGCTGCCGGCGGACGCAACCGCGTCCTACGCCGACTGGTTCGCCGACCCCGAAGCCGCTCAGGTGTATTCGGAAAGCCAGCACGCGGGCTCGCTCGGCCCGGCGCGAAGCTTGGCCAAAGCCGTCGATCTGGGCGCCGCGGAGCGACTGCTGGATGTCGGCGGCGGCACCGGGGCGATGGCCATCACGCTTTGCGAGGCGTTTCCGACCCTCTCGGCGACGATCGTCGATTTCCCCAACGTGGCGCGGCTCGGCGCCGTCAAAGTCGCCGAAGCCGGCCTCTCCGACCGGATCGCGTATCTGCCGGGCGACGCCCTGACCGCCGATTGGCCCGAGGCGCAGGGCGCGATTCTGATGTCGTATCTGTTCTCGGGCGTCCCCGAAGGCGCCCATGAGCGCCTGATCGCCCGCGCCGTCGCGCATCTCGCGCCGGGCGGTCGCCTGATGATCCATGATTTCATGGTGCGCGCCGATCGGACGGGCCCGAAAAACGCGGCGCTCTGGCAGCTGCAGCACACCGCCTTCACCCCGAAAGCGCGGTCCATCGACGACGGCTGGCTGGCCGAGCGCCTGCGCGCAGCGGGTTTGGAAGAGATCACGGTCCAGCCGCTGATCCCCGGCATGACGATGCTCGCCGACGCGCGGAAACCGCTCGGCTAGCCGCGCGCGCCGGCCAGGGCGCCCGGCAGCGCGGCCGCGAACAGCGCGATCGCGTCGGGCGGGCCGCAACTGACGCGGATGCAGCGGTCGAGCGGCGCGACGCCCGGCATGCGCACGAAGACGCCGCGGTCGAGCAACCCCGCCAGCGCGCGTCGGGCGAAATCGCCGTCGCCGCCGCAATCGATCGCGACGAAGTTCGCGGCCGAGGGGAGGGGGGAAAGCCCCTGCGCCTCGGCCGCGGCCGCGATTTGGGCCCGGCTCTCGGCGATCCGCGCCACCGCGGCCGCCAGCCAGTCTTGGTCCTCGAGCGCGGCCAGCGCGCCTGCTTGGGCGACCCGGCCGACCCCGAAATGGTTCCGGATTTTGTCGAAGGCCTTGATCAGCGGGGCCGGGCCGATCCCGTACCCCACGCGCAAACCCGCCAGGCCCATCGCTTTTGAGAAGGTGCGCAGACGCAGCAGATTGGGTCTGTCGGCCTCGATCAGCGGCGCCACGTCGTCGGGCGCCGTCTCGCAATAGGCTTCGTCAAGCACAAACAGACAGTCGGCCGGCAGGGCGTCGGCGAAGGCGCGGATCTCGGCCGCGCGCCACCACCCGCCCATCGGATTGTCCGGGTTCGCGACATAGACCAGGCGCGCGCTTTCCCGGCGGACCGTGTCGAGAAGCGCTTCAAGGTCTTCGCGATCGTCGCGATACGGCACGGCGATCAACCGGGCTCCGAAGCCGGCGGCGTGATAGGCGAAGGTTGGGTAGGCCCCCTGCGAGGTGACGACGGCGGTCCCCTCGGCGACCACCAGCCGACAGACGGCGCCGAGCAGGCCGTCGATGCCTTCGCCGACGACCAGGTTCTCCATCCGAACGCCGAGCCGGTCGGCCAACGCGCGGCGGAGATCGAAGATTTCGGGGTCGCCGTACATCCAGCAATCGCGCGCCGCGGACGCCATCGCGGCGACCGCGCGCGGCGAGGGGCCGAAGCCGTTCTCGTTGGCCCCGAGCCGCGCGGCGAAGGCCGCGCCGCGGGCGCGCTCCTGCGCTTCGGGCCCGACAAAAGGCGTCGAGGCCGGCAACCGCGCCGCCAGCGGCGTTAGAGGGGGGGCATCGGGCCGGTTTCCGGGCCAGTCCTCCGGCCGGGGGGCGTCCCGGGGGGCGCGCCGGCCATCGGGCGTGTTTTCGGGCTGGGGGTCGAGATCAGCGCTCATACGCGCGCCACATGCCGTCGCGCCGCGTCCCGCGCAAGCCTTGAGACGCCGTCGGCCGCGTCTATTCCTGCACCGGCGCCATCCGGTACAGCGCCCCGTCCGGCTCGTCGGTCAGGAACCAGATCGCGCCGTCGGGCCCGGAGCGCACGTCGCGCACCCGTCCGAACGCGCCTTCGAGCATCCGCTCTTCGCCCGCCACGCGACCATCCTCCATATCGAGCCGCGCGATCAGACGATCCTTCAACGCGCCGACGAACAGGTCGCCGCGCCAATCGGGAAACAGGTCGCCGTCATAGAAGGCGAGGCCCGAGGGCGCGATCGAAGGATCCCAATAGAACACCGGCTGCTGCATCCCGGGCGCGCTTGTTCCGACGCCGATCTTGCCGCCAGCGTAATGCCGCCCGTAGGAGATCACCGGCCAGCCGTAATTTTTGCCTGGGCGCGGTTGATTGATCTCGTCGCCGCCCGCGGCGCCGTGCTCGACGGTCCAAAGCGCGCCGTCCTCGGGGTTGAGCGCGGCCCCTTGGATGTTGCGGTGGCCGTAGGACCAGATCTCGGGCTTGGCGTCGCCGCGGTTCGCGAACGGGTTGTCCGGCGCGGCGCCGCCGCTCGGCAGAATGCGGATCACCTTGCCGACATGGGTCTCGAGATCCTGGGCCAGCGGCCGGCGACCGCGATCGCCCGTGGTGACGAACAAGGCGCCGTCGCTGTCGACGACCACCCGGCTGCCGAAATGAAAGGTCGACGCGATGGCGGGCTCTTGGCGCCAAATCGTCTTCAGCCCGGTCAGGCGCGGCGTCGGCTCCAGGGACAGCGTCGCCCGCGCCACCGCCGTGCGCGCGCCGGGCCCCGCGGGCTCGGCGAAGCTGAGATAAACGACCCCGGTGCGGTCGAAATTCGGATCGATCGCGACATCGAGCAGGCCGCCCTGGCCGCGCGCGGCCACCTCGGGCGCGCCCTCGACGGTTTTCACGGATCCGAAGGCGACCAGGTTCAACCGGCCGGGGCGCTCGGTGACCAGGATGCGTCCGTCCGGCAGAAACGCCATGCCCCACGGGTTCTCGAACGGCCCGGCCTCTCGACTGACCAGAACGGGGCCGGCCGAGGTGTCGAAGCGCTGCAGATCGGCGCCGGCGTCCTGCGCCGTCGCGCCTGCGCTTGCGCCCATGGCGAGCGGGGCGCCGAGAAGGAGGGCGCGGCCTGCGCGCGAAGCGCGGCGCGGCGCGCGCCCGGCGTCCGTCCGGTTGACGTCCATTCGTGTGGTCCTTTTCGAGGCGGGTCTTCTTCGAGGCGGGTCTTCTTCGAGGCGGGTCTTCGCCGATGATCCAAGCCGCGCCCCCTGGAGGCGGCTTCCGATCCGTAAAATGGGGGAAAGCGTGGCGAAAACCTGTCCTCGGCGGCGATTTTGCGCTATTCCTTTGCGGGAACAGTATTTTTGCATGAGAATTCGATGCCGAGACACGACCCGCGTTCCGCTGTGCTCGACGCCTTCGCCGAAGCCGTGGACGATTATCGCGAAGGGGCCCGGCTGTCCTACGACGCGCTCGGGGCGCGTTTTGATCGCGCGGCCTCGTTCATGTGGAAAATCTGCTGTCAGCGACGGCTGACGGCGGATCAGTTTCCGGATCTGCTCGGTCGGCTGGCCGAGGCCGCGCGCCCCGATCCGGCCGACCGGGCCGCATTCATCGCCGAATGGCTGGCGCGCTATCAAAAAGAAGCCGCCGAACGCGCCGCGAGCGCCGCGGGTCTCACGAAAACCGCTGGACCCGCCCGAGGAGGCGCGGCGGCGGGGCGGTCGCACCC
>CAZBIG010000217.1:0-5817 GCA_964491865.1 uncultured Neomegalonema sp.
CCGCGAACGGGCGGGCTCTTCCGGCGCGCGCGGCGTCGGCGCGGCGCGCTCTGGCGCGGGGGCGCGCACCGAGGCGGCCGAAATGGCCGAAGCCGACAACGCCTTGGCTTGCTCGGCCTCGACTTGCGCGCGGCGCTCGGCTTCCTCGGCGGCCGCCTGCTCGGCCTTGCGCCGCGCGAGCTCTTCGGCCTCGCGCCGCTTGCGGTCTTCTTCCTCGGCCTTGCGGCGCGTCTCTTCCTCGGCGCGGCGCTTGGCGTCCTCTTCGGCGCGTTTTTTGCGCTCAATTTCGGCGATTTTCGCCGCTTTCAGCGCTTCCAGCCGCCGCTTGTACTCGACGGGGCTGATGCCCGCCGCGGCCGCTTTTTCCTTGATCGGGTCGACGGCGCCCTTGGCGGGCGTGTCGGCCCGCGCGTCGCTCGGCGATTTCACCAAGCGCTTCGCCGGCTTTTTCTCGACAACGACCGACTTGCTGCGGCCATGCGAAAAGGACTGGCGCACGCGATCGCCGCCCGGCCCGCCTCCGCGGGCGCCCGGGGTTCTTGATCCGCCGCTGTCGCCGCGGCGCCCGCCGCCGCGCGTCCCTGTTTCGCTCATTTATCCGCCTTTTCAGATCCGCTCTCAGACGAGGGATCGCCCGTTATCTTATCGCGCCCGACCGGGCGTTCCCCGCCAAGACGCTCGCGGTCGCCAACGACCGTGGTCGACGCGTCGTCGGCCGGCGCGCCGTTCCGAACGCCGTCAAGGCGACGGCCTTCCCGGATGGCGCGGCTGGCGGCCCCGCCCCGGATAAGAACCGCGTGTATGACAGAAGCACGGCCGAAGGCCAAACCCAATTCCCCGCTGGTGAGACAGTTAAGCTCAGCAGCTCCGCGCGCCAAGCGCCGCAGGCGTGCTTTTCCGCCGGGCGCCCCGTCCGAGGCTTGAAAAAGCGCCGCCGCGGTGGGCGCGGCTTCGCGGCACTTCTCGAACCCGGCGACCGCATGTCCCGCCTTTCGCGCCAGGGCGAGCGCTTCGATCACCCGCTGCGCCAGCAACGTCTCGAGCCGCGCGACAAGATCCTCAACCCGTGGCGTCGCGCGTTTGAAGCCCTTGGCGAACAGGTTCTTGCGCTCGACCAGGCTCAGCGCCGCGCGATCGGCGGCCACCCACACGCCGCGCCCCGGCAGCTTCTCGGCGAGGTCCGGCGTGACCCGCCCGTCGGGATCGAGCACGAAGCGGATCAGTCCGGCTTTCGGCGCGGTCTCGCCGGTGGCCACGCAGCGGCGCTCGGGCGTCGACCGGTCTTTCGCGGCCCCGCCTCGGGTCATCCCGGGTTTCGCGCCTCTTCGCTCTCATCCGCGTCGTCGGTCGGCGCCTCTTCGGCGTCGTCGGCCCCGGCGGCCAGCGCCTCGAGCTCTTCGAGCGACAAATTCTCGAGGTCTTTCTCAAGATCGGCCAAATCCCCGAGATCCAGCGCGTCCGTCTCGTCCTCGAACGCTTCCGACGCGGCGTCCTCCTCCGTGTCGACGTCAAGGTCGGCGTCGTCCTCCGCCGCCGCCGCGTCGCCTTCGACCAGGGCCATCAGCGCGTCCGGATCGACCATGCCGAGCGCCACCCGCGCCGACATGATCAGGTTCTGCGCCTCCTCGATGCCGACGTCGAAACGCTCGAGCAGGCCGTCGTCCTTGACGCGTCGGCCGTCGGGGCCTTCGGCGTATCCGCCCGCCAACTCCCAATCGGCCATCGTCGCGAAGTCTTCGAGCGTCTTCACGCCGTTGGCCACCAGGGTCGCGACCATGGCCGGGGTCAGCCCGCCAAAGGCGATCAGAGCCTCGTCGGCGCCGGCCTTCCGCGCCGCTTCGAGCAGCTTCTGGTTCTTCGCCTCGAGGAACTCGCGAGCCCGCGTCTGCAGCTCGTCGGCCGTCTCTTCGCTGATGCCATCGATCACCGTCAGTTCTTCGGGCTCGACGAAGGCGACTTCGTCCAAGGAGGTGAACCCCTCGGCGACGAGAACCTGCGCCATCATCTCGTCAACGTCGAGCGCGGCCACGAACATCTGCGTGCGCTCGGCGAACTCCTTCTGCCGCCGCTCGGATTCTTCGGCCTCGGTCATGATGTCGATGTCCCAGCCGGTCAGCTGAGACGCGAGGCGCACGTTCTGGCCGCGCCGGCCGATCGCCAGCGACAATTGCTCGTCCGGCACCACCACCTCGATGCGCTGGGCGTCTTCGTCGAGCACCACCTTGGCGACCTCGGCGGGCTGCAGCGCGTTGACGATGAAGGTGGCGGCGTCCTCGGACCACGGAATGATGTCGATCTTCTCGCCCTGAAGCTCGCCGACGACCGCCTGCACCCGACTGCCGCGCATGCCCACGCAGGCCCCCACGGGATCGATGCCGTTGTCATAGGAGATCACGCCGATTTTGGCGCGGCTTCCGGGATCCCGCGCCACCGCCTTGATCTCGATGACGCCCTCATAGATTTCGGGCACCTCTTGCTCGAACAACTTGGCCATGAATTCGGGCGCCGTGCGCGACAGGAAGATTTGCGGGCCGCGCAGCTCGTGGCGGACGTCTTTGATGAAGGCCCGGATCCGGTCGTTCACCCGAAACGCTTCGCGCGGGATCAGCTGATCGCGCCGCAACATCGCTTCGCCGCGACCGACATCCACGATCACGTTGCCGTATTCGACGCGCTTCACGATCCCGTTGATAATCGTTCCGACCCGATCCTTGAACTCCTCGTATTGCTGCAGCCGCTCCGCCTCGCGCACCTTTTGCACGATCACCTGTTTCGCCGTCTGAGCGGCGATCCGGCCGAACTCCAGCGGCGGCAATTCTTCGACGACCGCGCCGCCGACCTCGCCTTCATACGCGTAGCGCGCCTGCGCCACGCCCAGATTGATCTGAGTGAAGTGGTTCTCGAGCTCCTCGTCGTCGCCCATCACGTCGCGCACCCGGGTCAAGTGGGCCTCGCCGGTTTTGCGGTCGACTTTGACGCGAATGTCGTATTCGGCGCCATAGCGCGAGCGGGCCGCTTTCTGGATCGCCTCCTCCATGGCCTCGATCACGATCTCGCGGTCGATTTGCTTTTCCTGCGCGACCGCATGGGCGATCTGCAGAAGCTCGAGCTTATTGGCGCTGACGACGGGGCGCATGGCGGGGTCCCTTCTGTTGGGGCGAAGTCGGACGGCGGCGCGACGGGGGCGCCGGATCGGTCACGGACGCGAGGTCGGATCGGCTTTGGGGTCGGCGTCGGCTTCGGCGTCGGCGGCGGCGTCGAGATCGTCGCTGTCGCCGGCGGCGATCTCGATCTCGGCGCCGTCGACGGCGCGCTGCGCGGGCTTTCGGCCCTTCAGGCTCTCGGCGATCAGCGCGTCGGTCAGGATCAGCTTGGCGTCGGCCAGCGCCGAAAACGGCAAGTCCACCGGCCCGAGATTTTCGGCGTCGATCCGAACCGTCTCGGCGTCTTGCGCCAAACCGAGCAGCACGCCTTTGAAGCGCTTGCGCCCATCGATCAGGTCGCGCGTCTCCAGCCGCGCCTCGAACCCGCGAAAACGCGCGAAATCGGCGGGCGCGGTGAGCGGTCGATCAATGCCGGGCGACGACACTTCGAGCGTGTACTCACGGTCGATCGGATCGTTCACATCGAGCACGGCGGACAGGTGTATCGACAGGTCGGCGCAGTCGTCGACCTCCATGGTCCCGTCGGGCCGTTCGGCCATGATCTGCAGGGTCGGCCTCTGACCGCCCTGAAGACGCACCCGCACCAGGCGGAAACCGAGATGCTCCACCGAGGGCTGGATGATGTCGGCGATGCGCGCGTCCATCGGCGTTTTCGCCAGGAGGCTGGTCATCGAGCGCTCTCCCGCCTCTCTTCCGGGGCGGCGGTCGCCGCGCCGTGAGAGAGGCTGCACAAACGAAAAAAGCGGGCGCAGCGGCCCGCTCGGTCATCTTGTCGGCCGAACTCCGAGGAGCGCGGCGCCGCTGTCACGCTTGTATAGGGACGCCCGCAGGCCGGCGCAATGGGGATCCGCTCGGCGCCGCGCGATCTGCGATCGCCGCCGCCGAGCGACCCGCCGCCGGGTCAGTCGGCGAAGGCGATCAGAAGGTCTTTGGCGTCGATCTGCGCCCCGGCCGACACCGCGACGCGCGCGATGACGCCGCTTTTCTCGGCGTGGAGCGCGGTCTCCATCTTCATCGCCTCGATGGTCAGCAACAGATCGCCCTTTTGCACGCGCTGCCCTTCCTTGACGGCGACCGACGCCACCAGGCCCGGCATCGGAGCTGCGACATGGTTCGGATTGCCGTCCTCGGCCTTGGGATGGCGGTTGCTCGCCGCCGCCAGAACGCGGTTCGGCACGCGCACGATGCGCGGCTGGCCGTTCAACTCGAAGAACACCTTGACCATGCCCTCATCGTCGGCCTCGCCCGTCGCCAGCAACTGCAAAACCATCGTCTTGCCGGGCTCGATCTCGATATAGAGCTCTTCGCCGATCTCCATGCCGTAGAAAAACACCGGAGTCGGCAGATTACGCACCGGCCCATAATTTCGACGACGGCCCATATAGTCGAGATAAACGGTCGGATACATCAGATACGAGCAAAGATCCTCGTCATCGACCCGCACGCCCGGCATCAACGCCTCGGCCTCGGCGCGCTTCTCCTCGAGATCCACCGGCGCCATGAGCGAGCCCGGCCGGGCGGTGATCGGCTCGGCCCCTTTCAACACCTTCGCGCGGAGCGCTTCGGGGAAGCCGCCATGGGGCTGACCCACCTCCCCCTTGAAAAAGGTCACGACCGAATCCGGGAAGCTGATGTCGCGGTCCGGGTTCACCAAGTCTTCGACCGAAACGCCGCTCGACACCATCGTCAACGCCATGTCCCCAACGGTTTTCGCGATCGGCGTCACCTTGATCACATCGCCAAAAGCCTGGTTGACCGCAGCATAGGTCTCGGCGATTTCGTGCCAGCGATGCTCGAGCCCCATCGAGCGCGCCTGCGCGCGCAGATTGGTCACCTGACCGCCGGGCATTTCATGCAGGTAGACTTCCGAGGTCGGGCTTTTCATCTCGGCTTCGAAGGCGGCGTACTGGACGCGAACGTCCTCCCAATAGGCCGACAGTTCGCGCACGGCGTCGGGATCGATCTGAGTGTCGCGTTCTTGATGCCTCAACGCCGAGACGATAGAGCCGAGACAGGGCTGCGACGTCAGCCCCGAGAAGGCGTCGATCGCCGCGTCCGCCGCGTCGACGCCCGCTTCGGCCGCCGCCAACACCGAGGCCGCCGCGATGCCGCTGGTGTCGTGCGTGTGGAAATGGATCGGAAGCGCGACCTCGTTCTTCAGCGCCGTCACCAACGCCTTGGCCGCCGCGGGTTTCACCAGACCGCCCATATCCTTGATGCACAGCACATGGGTCCCGGCCTGCTGCAGTTCTTTCGCCAAGCCGACATAATAATTGAGCGAGTACTTGGCCCGGTCCGGATCGGTTATGTCGCCCGTATAGCAAATCGCTGCTTCCAGCACTTTGTTCGAGGCGAGAACAGCGTCCATCGAGACCCGCATGTTCTCAACCCAGTTCAGGGGGTCGAAGACGCGGAAGACGTCGACGCCGGTCTCGGCCGCCTGAGCGACGAACTTCTCGACCACATTGTCCGGCTGATTGGTGTAGCCGACGCCGTTCGAGGCGCGCAGCAGCATCTGGGTCATGATGTTCGGCAACCGCTCGCGAATGTTGCGAAGGCGCTGCCAAGGGCATTCCTGCAGGAACCGATAGGCCACGTCGAAGGTCGCGCCGCCCCAGCACTCCACCGCAAACAGCTGGGGCAAGTTTTTGGC
>CAZBIG010000218.1:0-5796 GCA_964491865.1 uncultured Neomegalonema sp.
GCTCCGCCAGCGCCGCGGCGTCGGCGGGATGCGCCAGCGCCGCCGACAGGATTTCATGGGTGGCGACGTCGCGCCGGATCACCAGCCAGGCCCCGCAGCCGCGCGCATGGCGCCAATACTCGGCGTGCGGCCCGTGCGGATCCGCGCGGGCGTAAACGGCGTCGACCCAAGCCGAGGTCGGCGCGTCGAGCGGCGGATGCGCGACCGACGCGTCGCCGGCGTAGTCGAACTCGGCGTGATCGCGCCGGCCGCAGAACGGGCAGGGCAGCCTCATGTCCGGCGCGCCCCGCCGGGCCGCCTGGCGGCGCTCGCGAGACCGTCCGCCGCCGCCGCTCGCGGCTCAGTGCAGCCAGGCATGCGGTCCAACCCCTTTTTCATCGGCCACGGCGCCCGTCTCGAACCGGTCGAGGCGCAAACCGGCCGCCGCCTCGTGCGGTCGATCGGTCGCCATCAGATGCGCGAAGCAATAGCCGCTGGCCGGCGTCGCCTTGAACCCGCCATAGCACCAGCCGGCGTTGAGATAGAGGCCGTCGACGGCGGTCCGGTCGATGATCGGCGAGCCGTCGAGCGACATGTCCATGATCCCCGCCCAATGGCGCAGCAGCTTGACCCGGCCGAGGCTCGGCATGGTGGCCGCGGCCAAGGCCGAGACGTCGCGGACCACCGGCAGACCGCCGCGCTGGGTCGCCGAGTTGTACATGTCGAGGTCGCCGCCGAACACCATGCCGCCTTTGTCGGACTGGCTGAGATAGACATGCCCGGCGCCCCCGACCGAGACGACGTAATCGAGCTTCGGCTTGATCGGCTCGGAAACGAACGCCTGCAGCAGATGCGTCTCGATCGGCAAGGGCGCGAGGCCGGCCAGCTGGGCCAGGAGATTGGACCGGCCGGCGACCGCCAGTCCAACCTTGCTCGCGCGGATCGGGCCGCGGCTGGTTTCGACCCCGACGCAGGCGCCGGCCCCGTTGCGCAGAAAGCCGGTCACCGCGCAGTTTTGCAGCACGTCGACGCCCAGCCGGTCCGCGGCGCGCGCGTATCCCCAGACGACGGCGTCGTGCCGCGCGGTGCCCGCTCGGGGCTGCAGCACGGCCCCTTCGATGCGGAAGCGGGCGTCGGGGCGGAAGTCGAGCTCGGGGATCAGCCGACGGACTTCTTCGCGGTCCAGCAGGAAGGCGTCGATCCCGTTCAGGCGCATGATGTTGGCGCGGCGGGCGGCGGCGTCGCGGCCGCTGGGCGAATGGAACAGGGTGAGCTGCCCGCGCTGACTGAACATCACGTTGAAATTGAGCGCGTGCGAGAGGTCTTCCCAGATCTTGAGGCTGAATTCATAGAAGGCCGTGTTGGCCGGCAACATGTAGTTCGAGCGCACGATCGTCGTGTTGCGCCCCGCGTTGCCGCCGCCGATCCAGCCTTTTTCCTGCACTGCCACGTTTCGCCCGCCATGATCGGCGGCGAGGTAATAGGCAGACGCCAAGCCTTGGCCGCCGCCGCCGACGATTACCGCGTCGTATGAGGAGATCGGCTCGGGCGCGCGCCAGGCCCGCCGCCAGCCGCGGTTGCCGGTCGCCCCCTCTTTCAGGATCCGCCACGCGGAATACCGTGTCACGCCGCCTCGCCGCCATGCGTTTCAACCGACCACCACCGCGCGCGCGAAAGGCGGCGTTTGTCAATGCGTCGCCGCTGCGGCCCGCGGTCCTCACAAGGGGCGCCGACGGGCCCCGCGCCGTGGAAAAGGGCTTGAGCCGCGGGCCCGCCCGACGCCCGATGCGCCCCGACCAGAACCGCGCGCGCCGGCGCCGAACCGGAGAGACGCGCCGTCAAAGGGGAATTGGAAGCGGAATTGGAAGCGGCATTGGGAGCGGAATTGGGCGCAGGGTCGGGAGCGGGCTCGGGGGCGGCGGTGATCGACGCGGTCGCGACCGCGGCCTTATGGGTCGCGGCTTTGGGCGGAGGCGTGATGGCCGGCGTCTATTTCGCCTTCTCGGCCTTCATCATGGCGGCGCTCGAGCGAACCGGCCCCGCGGCCGGCGCGGCGGCCATGCGCGCGATCAACCGGGTGATCCTCGGCTCGGCCTTCATGCCGCTGTTCTTCGGGACGACGCTCGCCGCGCTGGCGGTCGCAGGTTTTGGTCTGGCGCGTCTTGGGTCGATCCCTATCGGACTGACGGATCTCGACGCGCCCCAAGGCGCGCTGATGACGCTCGGGGGCGTCCTCTACGTCGTCGGCATGTTCGTTTGCACCGCCGCGCGCAACGTGCCGCTCAACAACGCGCTCGACGCGGCCGCGCCCGGGTCCGCCGCCGAGGCGGCGATCTGGCGGCGGTATCTGCGCGCCTGGACCGCCTGGAACCATGTGCGCGCCGTCGCGAGCGCGGCGGCGGCCGCGCTGTTCATGTTGGCGCTGACCCTCTGATCAGGGCGCGCCCTTGGCGCCCGTCGCGGCTCGGAACGCCGGCAGGATCGCATAGGCGACGATCGGGATCAGCAGCAGACCCAGCGCCAGGCCGAGCAGACCGTCGAGGCCGGCGGTGGCCAGCCAGCCGACGAACCCGTCGCCCACGCTTTTGGCGACGCCCTTGATCGCTTCGTAAGGCGCGGCCCAGCCGAGGTCTTTCAGCCCGTGCACGATGATCGAGCCGCCCACCCAGAGCATGGCGGCGGTGCCGATCGTCGAGATCGTCGCCAACACCCCCGGCATCGCCGCGACCAGTCCGCGCCCGGCGGCGCGCACGAACGCGGCGCGTCCGGCTTCGCCAAGGCGCAGCCCCAGGTCGTCCATCCGCACCAGCAGCGCGACGGCCCCGTACACCAGCGCCGTAATGCCGACGGCGACGGTCGCCAGGATCGCGGCCTTGGCGACCGTGGCGTCCGCGTCGATGGCGGACAGGGCGATGGTCATGATCTCGGCCGACAGGATGAAGTCGGTCTTGATCGCGCCCCGCACCCGCGTCTCTTCGAGATGGGCCTGGTCGAGGGTCTCGGCCTGCTGCGGCCCGTGATCGGCGGGCGGGCCGAACAGGTGGGCGATCTTCTCGGCCCCCTCGTAGCAGAGATAGCAGCCGCCCAGCATCAGCAGCGGCGTGATCAGCCAGGGCAAAAAGGCGTCGAGCAGCAGCGCGAGCGGCAGCAGGATGATCAGCTTGTTGAAGAACGAGGCGCGGGCGATGCGCCAGACGATCGGCAGCTCGCGCGCCGCGGGCAGGCCGGCGACGTATTTGGGCGTGACCGCGGCGTCGTCGACGACCACGCCCGCCGCTTTGGTCCCGGCCTTGGCCGCCTGCGCGGCGACGTCGTCGAGCTGCGACGCCGCCAATTTCGTAATCGCCGCCACATCGTCCAGCAGCGCCAATAATCCGCTCATCGCCATCCTCCCCGTGCGCGCGGCGGCGCGGCCGCGACGCCGAGCCCCTAGCGCGATCCGGCCGGCCCCGCGATCCCGAAACGCGCTTTTCCGAGAACGGTTGCGCCGACGGCGCGCTTGATCCGTCTTGCCCTCGCGCGCAGGCGCACGATTTGTGGCCCATGTTCAGAAAAATCCTCGACGCGCTCGCCGCCGCGCCCACGCCGCCCGACCGCCCCGCCATCCGCCCCGAACTCGCCGTCGCCGCCCTGATGGTGCACGCGGCGCGCAGCGACTTCGATTACGCCGATCCGGAGAAGACGGCCATTGACCGGCTTCTGGGCGACGCTTTCGGCCATTCCCCCGACGCGGCGGCGGCGTTGCGCGCCGAGGCCGAGCGCAGCGACGCCGAGGCCTCGGACTTGGTGCGCTACACCCGCGTGCTGAAAGAGGCGCTGTCCGAAGCCGAGCGCGAGACGTTCCTCGAGCGGCTCTGGGGCGTCGTGCTGGCCGACGGGGTCCGCGAGGCGCATGAGGACGCGCTGATGCGGCGGCTCGCCGGCTTGCTCTACGTGCCCGACGCGCGCAGCAACGCGGCCCGCCAGCGGGCGGCGGCCAAGATCGCGGGCGGGCCGCGCTGACCGAAGCGGTCCGTGTCGCGTCCCCCATGCCGCCGGGGCGCGACAGCTTCGGCGCTGAAAGGTCGGGCGAGGCGGTTAGTCGGACGCGGCCGCGCGCGCCGCGATCGCGTCGAATTTCGCGTCCAGCTCCTCGGCCAGCGCCGCGAGCGCCGGTCCGCCCTCGGCCGCGTAAGGCGCGAACACGAAGCTGGGCTTTTTATAAGACAGGGTGGCGCCGCCGTCGGCGTTCTCGGTGACGTAGAACTCGATCGGGGCCTCCATGCCGGCGGCCACGCTCGCCGCCAGCATCCGCACCGCGTAATCGTTGCGGTAGACGCCCATCACCGCGTTGCCGGGGATCTCGACGCCGCGCCCCTTAGCCGCGCGCGACGCGCTGGCCAGATAGACGCGCAGCATGCCTTCGGCCTTCACCGCCGCGCCGAGGCGATCGACGAGCGCGTCGAAACCGTGAGCGGTTTCGCGCACCGACCAGCCCTCGCGCTCGGGGACCGACGGGTCCGCGCGCCCTCCGCTCGCGCCGAAAGCAAGGACCGCCAGGGCGATAAGAAACACTCTCATGTCGCGACTCCTTTCGCGGCCCGCCTCGGCGCCGGCGCGCGCGGCGGGTCCATGCCCAGGCGCGCGCGCGCCAGCACGCCCGCCCAACTTCCGATCCAGCCGAACAGCAGCCACCACCAGCCGTGCAAGCTGCCCGACACGACGCCGCCCACGAAGCCGCCGATGTTGCAGCCGAAGGCGAGCCGCGCGCCATAGCCCATCAGCAGGCCGCCGATGATCGCCGTCGCGGCGTCGCGCGGCGTCAGGCGCAGCGTCGGCGCGAAGCGGCCCGCCAAACCCGCGGCCGCCAGCGCGCCGAGCATCACCCCGAAATTCATCACGCCCGTGGCGTCGGCGAAAATCGCGCGGTCGAGCTGGCCGCCGCTCCAGGCCCGCCACTGATCGATCGGCAGCCCCGCGGCGTCGACGATCTTGGCGCCCCACAGCGGAAAAGCCGAGGTGATCCCCCAGGGCCGGCCGAGCGTGAGAAAGGTCGCGACCACCACGCCCGCCAACACGACCGCTCCGAGCTCGCGAGACCAGGGGCCGGTCCAAAAGCCCGCGGTGCGCGGCGGCGTTTCGAGCGCGCCGTGGCGGCGTTTCTCGAGCCGGACGCTGACGAGCGCGAGCGTCCCGAGCGCGGCCAGCGTCGCGGCCAGCGCCAGCGGCCATCCGAGCGCGCTCAGCAGCGACACGCCGCGCCACTGCGCCGGGCCCTCGACGCCCAGCGTCGCCACGGCGGCGCCGAGCGCGGCTTGGAACGCGGGGTTCGTGCCGGTCCAGATCACCGAGCCGGCGATGAAGGCGGCCAAGGTCAGCAGCATGCGCGTCGACCCGCCGCCCGCGGTGAACAGCGTGCCCGATCCGCAGCCGCCGCCCAGCTGCATGCCGAAGCCGAACATGGCGGCGCCGATGGCCGTCGACGCGCCGATGGGAAACACCCAACCGGAGACGGGGCGCCCGAAGGCGTCGCCCGCGGCGATCAGGGGAAACGCGGCGCAGGCTGCGAGCGCGATCAGCAGCAGTTGGGCGCGCAGGCCCGCGCCGCGGCGCTCGCGCTGGAAACGCCGCCAGCCGCCGGTGAAGCCGAAGGCCGCGTGATACAGCGCCGCGCCCGCGACCAGCCCGACGCCGACAGCGACCGCCAGGCGCGGCCCCCCTTCGACGGCCGCCATGGCCGCCGCCGCGACCGCCCCCAGCCCCGCCGCCAGGATCACCGCGCGTTGCATAGCTCGCCTTTCCGTCCTCGGAGACCCGCTTCGACACGCCGCGAGGGCT
>CAZBIG010000219.1:0-5735 GCA_964491865.1 uncultured Neomegalonema sp.
GCAGCCGTCCGCCGCCGCGCCGCGCGGGGCTTCGGAGGCGCCGTCGACGGACGCGGCGGCGCCTCGGACGACGCGGTCGCCTCACGGTCCGCTCCGGGTGGGGGTCGGCGGCCCTGTCGGCGTCGGCAAGACCACGCTGGCGGCCGCCCTGGCCCGCGCCCTGTCGACCGAGATCGACATGGCCGTCGTCACCAACGACATCTACACCCGCGAAGACGCCGAGGCGCTGCTGCGCCTGCAAGCGCTGCCGGCGGACCGGGTGATCGGCGTCGAGACCGGCGGCTGCCCGCACACGGCGATCCGCGAGGATTGCTCGCAGAACCTCGCGGCCATCGCGGACCTGCGCGAGCGCCATCCGGCCCTGGCCCTGGTGCTGATCGAGTCGGGCGGGGATAATTTGGCCGCCACTTTCAGCCCCGATCTCGCGGATCTGACGATCTATATGATCGACGTGGCGCAGGGCGACGACATCCCCCGAAAACGCGGCCCCGGCGTCGAGCGCTCGGACATTTTGGTCGTGAACAAGACCGACCTCGCGCCCTATGTCGGCGCCGACATCGGCCGCATGCGCGCGGACGCCGAGCGCTTTCGCGGCGGCAAGCCCACGGTCTTCGCCAACCTCCGCGCGGGCGAGGGCGTCGCGGAAATCTGCGCCCACCTGCGCCGTCTGGGCGGCCTCTGACCCCGCCCCGCGGTCAAACGCTCACGGCCTGGCGGATCGCCTTGGGATCGGTCTCGGCGATCGCGCCCGACAGGGTCACCGCGCCGCGGCGGAGCACAATGAAGCGGTCGGCGCGCGCGAGCGCGAAGTCCAGATACTGCTCGACCAGCACGATCGCCATGTCTCCCCGCGCCCGCAACACGTCGATCACCCGGCCGATCTGCTGGATGATGTTGGGCTGAATGCCTTCGGTCGGCTCGTCGAGCAGCAAGACTTTGGGCCGCAACACCATGGCGCGCGCGATCGCCAGCTGCTGCTGCTGCCCGCCGGACAAGTCGCCGCCCCGCCGGTGGCGCATCTCGGCGAGCACCGGGAACAGATCGAAGATCTCGTCCGGCGCCCGCCGCGCGCCCCGCGGCAGACAGGCGAAGCCGGTCTCGAGGTTTTCCTGCACCGTGAGGAGCGGGAAAATCTCGCGGCCCTGCGGCACGTAACCGACGCCGGCGCGCGCGACCTCGAAGGCGCGCCGGCCATCGAGCCGCGCGCCGTCGAGCGTGATCTCGCCGCCGCTGACCGGATGCGCCCCCGCGAGCGCCTTCAGCAGGCTGGTCTTGCCGACCCCGTTCGCGCCCAACACCGCCGTCACGGCGCCCGCCGCCGCCGACAGGTCGACCCCGAACAGCGCCTGCGCCCCGCCGTAATGCAGGCTGACGCCGCGCGCCCTCAGCACCGCTCAGCGCCCCAGATAGACATCGATCACCTCTTGGTTGCGCGTCACATGGTCGATCGAGCCCTCGGCCAGCACCGAGCCCTCGTGCAGCACGGTCACCCGGCAGTCGAGACGGCGGATGAACTCCATGTCGTGCTCGACCACCAGGACCGCGCGGGTTTTGGCCACTTGCTTCAACAGATCGGTGGTGTGCGCGCGCTCTTGCGGGGTCATGCCGGCGGCGGGCGCGTCGACCAACAGCAGCTGCGGGTCCTGCGCCAGCAGCATTCCGATCTCGAGCCACTGCTTCTGACCGTGCGCCAAAATCCCCGCCGGCCGGTCGAGCGCGTCGGACAGGCCGATCTCCTCGGCGATCGCCTCGATCCGGGCGGCGTCGGCCGCGCTTTCGCGGAACCGCAGCACGCCGAAGGGCGAGCGGTCTTTCTTCAGCGCCAAGCGCAGGTTTTCGCGCACCGTCTGGGCGCCGAACACCGTCGGCCGCTGGAACTTGCGACCGACGCCGATCTCGGCGATCCGGCTTTCGGACAGTTTCAGAAGCGAGACGCCGCCCTCGCCCCACCGCACATCGCCGCTGTCGGGGCGGGTCTTGCCGGTGATGATGTCCATCATGGTCGTCTTGCCCGCCCCGTTCGGACCGATAACCGCGCGCAGCTCTGGCGCGCCGATCACGAAGGAGAGGCCGTTGATCGCCTTGAAGCCGTCAAACGAGACCGAGACGTCGTCGACATGGAGCAGGACGGACATCGCTCACCCCTCTCGCGCGTCGGCGCGGGCGGACGTCGCGGCGGCGCCGGCCGAGGCCGGAACCGGCGCGGGCGGGGCGTTTGGCGGCGAGGCCGCGGGCCGGCCGCTCGGCGCGACCTCTCGGTTCACCAGCAGATCGACCAGCCCGCCGAGCCCTTTCGGCGCGAACAAGGTCACGCAGACGAAGCCCGCTCCCAACAGCACCTGCCACCAGTCCACCCATTGGATGGTGTAGAAGCCGAGCGGCACGTCCGGCGCGCGACCGCCCGTGAACCAGGTCGACAGCAAAGAGACCGACGCCGCGCCGATCACGGCGCCGTAGAGGCGCCCGCGCCCCCCGATCGCCACCCAAACCGCCAGATAGATCGACGCGATCGGCGCGAGCTCGGCCGGATTGATGATCCCGGCCTGCGGATAATAAAGCGCCCCGGCGACGCCCGCGAGCACCGCCGTCAGCGTGAAAACCGCCAGTTTGAACGCCTCGACCGGATAGCCGAGAAACCGCGTCCGCGCCTCGTCGTCGCGGATCGCCTGCACCACCGAGCCGAAGGCGCCCGAAACAAGCCACGCCGCGAACAGATAGGTGAGCCCCAGCGCCAGCGCCGACGCCCACAAGAACCAGATCGAGACCACCGCCTGCGGCGTCGCCTCGAGACCCGGCAGGTTCTGCAAGCCCGACAACCCGTTGTTGCCGCGCAGACCGCTGTCGTTCTGGAAAAGGTAAAGCGACAAGGCGAGCGTCATCGCTTGGGTCAGGATCGAAAGATAGACGCCGGTCACCCGCGACCGAAAGGCCAGCCACCCGAACGCCAGCGCCAACAGCCCCGGGACGAGCACCACCAGCGCGATCTGCATCGGCAGACTGTCGGCGAAAGCCCAGATCCACGGGAAGTCGGACGAGCCCACCACCCCGAAAATCTGCACGCCGATCGCGTCGACGACTTCTTGCTCGGTGGGCGGCAGCGGCGCGTTCGCGAGCGACCCGATCACGATGTCCTTGGTGCGCGCATACATCAGCCACATGCCGATCATGTAGCCGCCGAGCCCGAAGAACGCGAAATGGCCGAGACTGAGGATGCCGCAATAGCCCCAGACCAGGTCCATCGCGATCGCGACCATGCATAGGCAGAGGGTCTTGCCGAGCGTCTTGACGAGGCTGGTCGACAAGAGCCCGACGCCGACCCCCTCGGACAACAGCGTCGCAAGCGCGGTGAACAGCCCGAGCGCCGCGATGAAGATGAGCGCCGAGGGGTTCTCCGCGAAGAAGGACCGCCGAACAGGGGCACCGCGACGCATGGGCTCAGGCCTCCGCCGCTCGGCCCTTGAGCGCGATCATGCCGCGCGGCCGAAATTGGATGAACAGGATCACGAACAAGATCATGTAAGTCTGCGCCGCCAGCGTGTTCGAGGGGTTCAGCCACTCGATCGCCTTTTGCAGCCCTCCGATCATGGCGGCGCCGGCGAGCGTCCCCCAAATATTGCCGACGCCGCCCACCACCACGGTCATGAAGGACTGCACGATGTATTGCTGACCGAGCTCCGAAGTGACCTGCGCGAACAGCCCGATCGCCACCCCCGCGACACCGGCGATGCCCGAGCCGAAGCCGAAGGTCAGCATGTTGATCCGGTCGACATTGATGCCCATCGACGCGGCCATGCGCGGGTTCTGCGTCACCGCGCGCACCTCGAGGCCGAGCCGGGTGCGCTTCATGATCAGCAGGAAGAGCCCGAGGAACGCGAGCGCCAGAACAAAGATCGCGATCCGGATGTAACTGATCGCGACCACGTCGTTGATCGCCAGCGCGCCGTCCAACCAGTCGGGCGCGGTCAACGGCCGGGCTTGGGTGCCGAAGATGTTCTTGGCGAGCTGCTGCAGCGCGATCGAGACGCCGAAAGTCGCCAGCAGCGTTTCGAGCGGACGGCGATACAGGAACCGGATCACCGTGCGCTCGAGCGCGACGCCCGCGCCGAAGGTGACGGCGAAAGCCAGCGGCAGCGCGATCGCCAAGGACAGCGTGTAGTCGGGCACGAACAGCTGCACCACATAGCCGGTATAGGCGCCCATCATGATGAATTCGCCATGCGCCATATTGATGACGCCCATGACGCCGAACGTGATCGCCAGCCCGATCGCGGCGAGAAAATAGATCGAGGCGAGCGAGAGACCGTCGAGCGCCAGGTCGAGCCCCTGCGCCGCGCCGAGGCTGAGGTCGATCGAGGCGAGCGTCGCCGCCGCCGCGTCCGTCACCCGCGACGAGGGTTCGTCGAAGACGCGATAGAAGCCATAGGCGGCGAGCCGAGCGTCGCTTTCGGGTTCCGACAGCGCGGTCGGCGCGATCCCCGCGTCCGCCAGGCGCGCATAGGCCTCAAACCGGGCGGCGTCGGTGTCGAGCGCGCTGACCGGCGCGCCGGCGACCGCGCCGTCGACGATATTGGCGATCAGCGCCGTCTTCATCGCCTCTCGATCGACGCGCGGCGGCGCCAGATCCTCGGCGACCAGGGCGGCGTAAGCGGCCTCTCGCGGCAGCGCGGGGTCGCCCGGGCGGAGCCGCTCGGCGATGTTCCACGCCTCGGGGGGCGCGCCCGACACGATTTCGAGCCGCGTGGCCATTAGGGGGTTCAAGGCCGCGCGCACGTCGACGCCGATATCGCCGCGGAAGCTTTCGATCGCCGCCACGCGCGCCGCCTCGTCCTCGGCGAACTGGATCGCCAACAGGGCGCGCAGCCGCGCCTTTCGCGCGCGCAAATCGGCGTCCGGCTCGCGCGCGATCGACCGCTCGAGCGCCGACAGGTGGGCCGGGTCCGGATCCCGCTCGATCGCCTCGAGCGCCGTCGTCCGATCGGCCCGATCGACGGCGTTCAGCTGGAATTGCACGAGCGCCGAGCCGATCAACCGGCGCACCCCGCCGTTCGGCCGCAGCGGAGTGGCGACGTCGCGCGCCGCGGGCCCGGCGTCCGCGCCGGTGTCCACGTCGATCAACCGGACCGCGCCGTCCCGCTTCTCGCCAATGAAAAACAACCCGTCCGCCGCGCGCTGATAAAGCGCCCGCGACCGCCACGCTTCGAGCACGCGCGGCGCGCCGGCGAGCCCGCTCTCGCCGATGGCGTCGATCGCCGGACTGATGGTGCGGCGCGAGCTTTTCTCGAGCAGGGCGCGATGCTGTTGAAGCACGGCCTGCAGCGGACCGACCGCCAAATCGCCCGCCGGATCGCCCGCCGCCGGCCCGGCCGACTGCGCGCCGGCGCGGTCGCCCCATCCGAGGGCGAGGAGCGCCGCCAGCAGCATCGGCAGCAACGCCGCGGCCCGTCGCCATCGCAGAACCGTCATCGCAGAACCGTCATCGACTTTCCCCGAGCCGCTGGAGCGCGCCGAGCGGGCGGACCCCGCTCGGCCGTTTGGCGAGACCGCGTCAGTAGTTCGACGCGATCTGCACGCAGCTCTTGGTCTCGGTGTTGTACATGCCGCAGCCGAGGCCCGGCCAATCCGAGGTCAGCACCGCCGACTCGGGCAAAAAGTCGGTCCAGGCGTCGCCCGGGACTTCTTCGGTCTGCGAGATGATGTCGAACTGACCGTCGGCGCGGATCTCGCCGATCAGCACC
>CAZBIG010000220.1:0-254 GCA_964491865.1 uncultured Neomegalonema sp.
CCGGCGGCGCGACGCTGGCGGCCGTCCCGCCGACCGCGACGATGAGCCCGGCCGCGGCGGCGCGCGTGGCGGCCCAGAGCGGTCGCGCCGCTCCGAACGCCGTCACGCCCGCGAAAACGGCGGCCGCCGCGGCGGCCCCTGCGGCCGCGAACCACCAAGCCGCGCAATCCACGCCGTCGCGGGCGGCGGCGGGGGGGGGGGGGGGCGGGGCGCGGGGGGGGGCGGGGGGGGGGGGGGGGCGGGGGGGGGGGGGG
>CAZBIG010000220.1:264-5715 GCA_964491865.1 uncultured Neomegalonema sp.
CCACCCGCCCCGCGCCGTCCCCATGGCGGCGGGGCGTCGCGGCGTCAGGCGGCCTCGAGCAGCTTGCGACTGACGATCATCCGCATGATGTCATTCGCCCCTTCCAGAATGCGGTGCACTCGCAAGTCGCGCAGCCGCAATTCGACCCCGTAGTCCTGAATGTAGCCGTAGCCCCCGTGCAGCTGCAGCGCGTCGTCGACGACCTCGAAGCACGCGTCCGTGGCGAATTGCTTCGCCATGGCCGAACGCATGGTCGCGTCCGGCGCCTTGCGATCGAGCGCGAACGCCGCCCGATAGGTCATCAGGCGCGACGCCTCGAGCTTCGTCGCCATGTCGGCCAGCTTGAACTGCACCGCCTGCAGCTTGGACAGCGGCGCGCCGAAGGCCTTGCGCTCTTGCACATAGGCCGCCGCGGCGTCGAGGGCCCAGGCCGCGCCGCCGAGCGAGCACGCCGCGATGTTGATCCGCCCGCCGTCGAGGCCCGCCATCGCGAACGAGAACCCGTCGCCCTCGCCCCCCAGCCGGTTCTCGACCGGCACGCGGCAGTTATCGAAATTGACCACCGCCGTCGGTTGGCTGTTCCAGCCCATTTTCTTTTCGGGCGCCCCGAACGAGATGCCGGGCGCGTCCTTCGGCACCAAAATCGCCGAGACGCCCTTCGGCCCGTCCTCGCCCGTGCGGCACATGACGCAGTAAAGGTCCGACACGCCGGCCCCGGAGATGAAGGCCTTCGAGCCGTTCAGAACATAATAGGCGTTGCCGTCGGCCTCGGCCCGGGTTTTCAACGCCGCCGCGTCCGACCCCGAGCCGGGTTCGGTCAGACAATAGCTCGCGATCTGCTCCATCGCGCAGAGCTTGGGCACCCACTCGGCCCGTTGCTCGTCATTGCCGAAGCGGTCGATCATCCACGCGACCATGTTGTGGATCGACATGTAGGCGGCGGTCGAGACGCACCCCTTGGCCAGCCCCTCGAAGATCAGAGCGGCCTCGAGCCGGCCCATGCCCGAGCCGCCATGTTCTGGATCGACATAGATGCCGGCGAGCCCGAGTTCTGCGAGTTCGCGCATGACGTCGACCGGAAAATGCGCCGTTTGATCCCATTCGAGCGTATGCGGCGCGAGCTTTTCCGCTGCGAAACCGTCGACCATGTCGCGGATCTGCAGCTGCTCTTCGGTCAGCGCGAAGTCCATAGCGTGTCCTCCCGAGGTGGTTTGAGGGCGAGCCTAGCGCACCGCCCGAGGCGCGTCTAATCTCGGCGCGCGAACCTGCGGGGGACCCGATGACCGAGACGACGCTTCCGCGGCGAAAGCCGCAACCCGCCCCGCCCGTGCGTCCCGTGCCGGAGATCCGCGCCGACGCGGCGCTGCGAGCGGCGTACGAAGACACGAAGCAGACGCTGCAGGCGCCGTGGATGGGCGTGGTCACGATGGCCTTCGCGCACTATCCGACCTTTTGGCGCACGCTGTGGAGCGGCGTCCGCCCGCTGGCGCTCAGCGCGCCCTTTGTCGACGCGTGCGCCCGGATCCGGGCCGAGGCCGAGGCCGGGGCCGAGCGCCTTGAGGCGGCGGGCGCGCCGCCCGCCTCGGCGGTGCGAGAGGGGCTGGGCGCCGCCGGCTACGCCGAGGCCGAGCGCGACGAGATCCGCGCGCTGATCGAGACCTTCTCGCACGGCAACCCGCCGTATCTGTTGATCGCGACGGCGGCGCGGCTGCTGCTTGAAGGCGAGGCCCTGTCCGACGCGCGCGCAGCGCCGCCCTTCGTCGGGCGCCACGGCCCCGCCGCAGGCGCGCGCCTGACGTTGATGGAGCCGCACCACGCCGACGCGCCCACGCGCGCGCTTTACGAAGACGTGAAAACGACGCTCGGGCTGCCCTTCGTCAACACCGACTATCGCGCGCTGGCGCGGTGGCCGAGCGCCTTTGCGCTGATGTGGGCCGATCTCAAGCCCCGGCTCGCGACGCCCGCCTATCAGACGGCGGTCGACGCGGTGCATAGCCGCGCCGTCGCCGAGATGCGCGCATTGCCCAATCCCGGCGCGCTGACGCCGCAGGCGCTGGCCGAGGCCGCCGCCGCGGACGGCGCGCCCGCGGAGACGGCCGAGGTGGCGCGCCTGTTTCAGTGGCTGCTGCCGGGTCTGCTGGTGAACGTGGCCCGCTTCCGCGCGCAGCTCGCCTGAACCCTGCGCCCATCCGGCCGCTGGCGAGCGCGCGCGCCCGTCGCTAGCCTCGGTCCGTTGCTCGTTTGGTTCGGAGACCCCCATGGCCGCCCCCATGTTCCCCGCCGCCGCCTATCCGCGCACCCGGATGCGCCGTCCGCGCGCCGCCGCTTGGTCGCGTGCGCTGACCCAAGAGACGCGGCTGTCTCCGAGCGATCTGATCTGGCCGATCTTTCTGATCGAGGGCGAGAACGCCGAGGTCTCGGTCGGGGCCATGCCGGGCGTGACCCGGGTCACGATCGATCGCGCGCTGCCTCAGGTCGCCGAGGCCGCAGAGCTGGGCGTGCCCTGCGTCGCGTTGTTCCCGGCGCTCGACGCCGGCGCGAAGACCAAAGACTGCGCCGCCGCCTGGGCCGAGGACGCGCTCGTCTGCCGGGCCGCCCGCGCCATCAAATCCGAGATCCCCGAGATCGGCGTGATGCAGGACGTGGCCCTCGACCCGTACAACGCCGACGGTCACGACGGGCTGGTCGTCGACGGCGCGGTCCACAATGATCAGAGCCTCGCGGCGCTGGTGAAGCAGGCGCTCGCCCAGGCCGAGGCCGGCGCGGACATCCTCGGACCGTCCGACATGATGGACGGCCGGGTCGCGGCGATCCGCGACGCGCTCGAGGCGGCGGGGCGTGCGGACGTGATGATCCTGTCCTACGCCGCGAAATACGCCAGCGGCTTTTACGGCCCGTTCCGCGAAGCGGTCGGGGCCGACCAAATGCTGGGCAAAGCGGACGGTCCGCCCGACAAAAAAACCTATCAGATGAACCCCGCTAACGCCGACGAGGCGCTGCGCGAAACCGCGCTCGACATCGCCGAAGGCGCGGACATGGTGATGGTGAAGCCGGGCCTGCCCTATCTCGACATCTGCGCGCGGGTGAAGCAGACCTTCGCGGTCCCGACCTTCGCCTATCAGGTGTCCGGCGAATACGCGATGATCGAGGCCGCCGCGGCCCATGGCTGGCTGGACCGCAAGGCCGCCGTGCTCGAGGCGCTCGGGGCGTTCAAACGCGCCGGCTGTGACGGAATTTTAACCTATCACGCGCCCATTGCGGCCCGCTGGCTGCGCGACGACGCCCGCGCCGGCGGGTGAAGCGTAGGTTTTTGAGACGGCGGCCGCCCCACGGCCCCGCGGAATGCCAAAAAGAACGCGCATCATTCAAAAATTAGGCATTTCAGTTCTATTCTCTCTTGGTCAACATTTTGGAGACTGCACGAGTGACGAGGTCGGGCGACATCGCAGACGAGCCGAAGCGCGCGCTCGAGGCGCTGGCGACGCGGGCCGCGCCGGTCGACTGCGCGACCCCCGCCGCCGTGGCCGTCGAACGCTTTCTCATAGATCGCCGGCTGCCGGCCCTGGCCGTCGTCGACGGCGCGCGCCTCGCCGGCTTGCTGGACCGCAGCGTCACGCTTGAAGCTTTTGCGTCCCCGACCGGCTGGGGACGCTTGGCCGCCGAACCGGTCTCGGCGCTCATGACGCGCGACTCGCTGATCATCGACCTCGCCTGGCCGATCGACGAGATCGACCGGCGCCTGGCCGCTGAGCAGGCAGACGCTGCCGGAAGCGCGGTGATCCTCACGCGGGACGGGCGCTATCTGGGCGTGGTCTCGGCCTGCCTGATGTCGCAGACCATGGCGCGCACGCTGGCCGAGCAAAAGCGGCAGGCCGACCAGGCCAACCGGGCGAAATCTTACTTCCTGGCGAATATGAGCCACGAATTGCGCACCCCGCTGAACGCGATCATCGGGTTTTCCGAAATCGTGAAGATGCGCGCGCTCGGCGACAATCCGGAGGCCGAAGCGCGCTATGTCGAGTACATCGACGACATCCACAAAAGCGGGATCTACCTGCTCGATCTGATCAGCGATCTGCTGGAGATCAGCCGCGTCGAAGCAGGCGTGCGCGCGCTCGACATCGGCGAACTCGACGCCGGCGAGGCGATCGAACGGGCGCTGCGGATCCTGCGCCCGATGGCCGAAAAGCGGGGCGTCCGTCTGAGCCAAAGGATCGAGAGCAGCCCGAAGGCGCTCGGCGATCCGCGCGCCGTCCAACAGATCCTCGTGAATTTCGGGACCAACGCGATCAAGTTCACGCCGCCCTTGGGGCTGGTCGTCCTGTCCGTCGCCGAGAGCGCCGACCGGACCCAGGCGGTTCTCGCCGTCACCGACGAGGGCCCCGGCTTCGCCGCCACCGCCGCGCCGCGGGACGCGATGATCGCCAGCGCCAAAGGGGCCGGGCTCGGCCTGAACCTCTGCCGGTTGCTGGCCGACGAGATGGGGGGCGCGGTCCTCACGGAAGATCGCGCCGAGGGCGGCGCGCGGGCGGCGCTGCATCTGCCGAAAGCGGTCGAGCCGGCGCTGAACGCGCTGGCCGAGGCGAGCTGAGGGCCTCGGCGCCGGCGGTTTCAGGGCGTCTCTTCGCCGAGATCGATCGCCAGCGCCGTCGACAGCGGCCGGATCAGCCGAAACGCCGCGGCGCGTGTTCGGCGCAGCGCGTCGCCGCGAAAGCTGTGAAACCCGAACAGGTGGCTCATCTCCGAGCCGGCCGCGTCCTCGCGCCGCGCGAGCAAGATCACCCGGTGGGCGGGCCCAAGCGGCGCGACCGGCGGCTCGACCCAGGCGTTGGGCCCCGCCGCGTCGAGATCGGCGGCCAGCAGCGCCACGCGGGCGATCAACGCGTCCACATCCAACGCGGGCGCGTCGTCCGACGGCCACAGCGCGCCCGAGAACGCTTCGAGCTGAACCGCGCCCGAGGGGCGATGCCGGGCGAACAGACTGACCGCGTCGAGACAGCTTTCCGGCTTCAGCCGCGGCGGGGCCAACGTCGCCGCCAGGGCTGTGAACCCTTCGACGTCGAACCGGTTCTCCGGGGCGGGCGCGGCGGTCGGATCGGACGCCCGCGCGTCGGGCGTCCCTCCCAAAAAAGCGTCCGACGGCGGGTCGGACGGCGGGTGGGACGGCGCCCAAGATCGCGCCCGCGACGCCCCGCCTCGCCCGGCGCGCCCCGTCGACGCGGTCGCCGGCGGGGCGTCGGCCGCCAGAACCTTGTCGGGCGCGTCGACGACCAGACGCAGCGCCGGCCGGGCGCCCGCGGCGCCGCCCTCGCGCGGCCCCGCGCCGTCGCTCCGCCCGGCGCGCGCCGCGGCCGGGTGCGCCCGCCCCGCAGCCGCGCCTCCTCGGGCGGGTCCAGGGGTTTTCGTGAGACCCGCGGCGCTCGCGGCGCGTTCGGCGGCTTCTTTTTGATA